>JAYVMJ010000158.1:0-8374 GCA_043759025.1 Verrucomicrobiota bacterium
CGTTGCCGAAGCCGAGAAAAACACAGGCCACGAGAATCTGAAACAGCGCATAGAACATGCTCAGTCCGCGACTGTTGAAACGCGCCTCGAACAAATCAGAAAGCGTCGTGAGCCGCACCCGCCGGAACCAAACGTTCATGAACCAAAAATAGGGATTCATGAAAACGGTCTGGAACGACAACCATGATCCGGGCGCGCCTTGTTGAAAAACAAAGCTCGCCGTGCTCACGGCCCCCTGCGGCTCGGTCGCATTGCCGAAGTTAAGGAAAAACTGGTACAGCTTGCCCAACTTGCGTCCGGCGAGGAAAAAACCGTCCTCACTCGTCGTCCCCCTCGACGCTCGCTTGCCGATATAAATGACCGACGCGAGATAGCCGAAAATAATGAGAAGATCGAGGGGGTGAAGGCTGCCAATCATGATAATCGAAGGGGCTGAGGGGTATTGAAGAAAAACCATGGACGAATCCAAGCCGCCCGGAAAGCACAAGCAGACCGAAATCATGCTGACAGTAAGATAAGTAGGGATTTTTTTAAGTCGGAAATGCCGTTGCCGCAAAGATGCCCGGAGCAAGCTCCGGGCATTGAAACCAATCCAACCATGCCGCCGATCGGTTATACTTTCCTCCGTGGCACGGGCGTCCCGCCCGTGTTCGCCCGCCCCACGGGCCAGAGGCCCGTGCCACTTTCCATCCAAGCCGGAGCGAGCTCCGCAGTATCGAATCCAAAGCGAATGCAAACCGGGCGAATACCGCTATGCCAGACGGGACAAATCCCGACCGTTGCTCTCCTGACTTGTGTTGCGGGCGGCGAGTTGTCGTTGTCTCGTAGTGTCTTCAACGCCCATCGCTCCCCTCGCCCCACTCGCCGGTTCGCCTGATCCGGACGCCGTGCTGGACCGGTTTCTCGCCGCGATGGCGGGCAAGGGACTCACGCTTTACCCCGAACAGGAAGAGGCGATCCTCGAACTCTTCGCCGGCAAAAACGTCATTCTGAATACCCCGACCGGATCGGGCAAATCGCTCGTCGCCGCCGCTCTCCACTTCAAAGCCCTCTGCGCTGGCCAGCGCTCCGTCTATACCTGCCCGATCAAGGCGCTGGTAAATGAGAAATTCCTCAGCCTTTGCCGCGATTTCGGACCGGAATACGTCGGCATGATGACAGGCGACGCGTCGGTAAATCCGCAGGCCCTCATCCTCTGCTGCACGGCTGAGATCCTCGCCAACATCGCGCTCACGCGCGGCGACAAGGCGAACGTCTCGGCCGTGATCATGGACGAATTCCATTATTATTCCGACGACGAGCGCGGCTATGCATGGCAGGTGCCGCTGTTAACGCTGCCCCAATCACGTTTCCTGTTGATGTCGGCCACGCTCGGCTCGACCGATTTTTTCGAGCGCGAACTCACCCGGCTAACCAACGTCCCTTCCGTCACCGTTCGCAGCGACCGCCGGCCTGTGCCGCTGGCCTTCGAATATTCAGAAACACCGCTCGCCGAACGCGTGACGCAACTCCTCGAGGCAAACCGCGCGCCGGTTTACCTCGTGCATTTCACCCAGCGTGCCGCTGCCGAGGCCGCGCAAGCGCTCATGAGCCTGCCGATTTGCACGAAGGAAGAAAAAGCCGCGCTTGCGACGGAACTGGAGCGAATGAAATTCAACAGTCCTTATGGCAAGGACATGAAACGCTGGCTGAGTCACGGCATCGGCGTGCATCACGCGGGCCTACTGCCGAAATACCGCATCCTCGTCGAGCAGCTCGCGCAAAAAGGTCTGCTCAAACTTATTTGCGGCACTGATACTCTCGGCGTCGGCATCAACGTGCCCATCCGTACCGTGTTGTTTACCCAGCTCTGGAAATACGACGGGAAAAAAGCCGCGATCTTGAGTGTGCGCGATTTCCGCCAGATTGCCGGTCGCGCCGGCCGGGCCGGTTACGACGATCAGGGCTATGTCATTGCGCAGGCTCCCGAACACATGATCGAAAACAAGCGCGCCGAGGAAAAAGCCGCCGCCGATCCCGGGAAGAAAAAGAAACTGATCAAACAACGTGCTCCCGAGGGCAGCGTCGGTTGGGACGCCAAAACCTTTGAGCGACTCCGCACCGCGCCTGCCGAGGAACTTTCGTCTCACTTCGACGTTTCGCACGGAATGCTGTTGCTCGTGTTATCTCGCGAAAGCGACGGCTGCCGCGCGATGCAACGACTCATCGGCGACAGCCACGAGCGCCCCACTCGCAAATCCGCGCTTCGCCACCGCGCCTGGCAGTTGTTCCGCGCGCTCATCGACCGAAAGATCGTCGAAATCATCCCGCGCCAACCGTCCGGGCGTCGCTTGCGGGTGAATCTGGAATTGCAGGACGACTTTTCACTGCATCAAGCGCTCTCGCTTTACCTGATCGATACACTGCCAAAGCTGGACAAAACCAGTCCGGATTATCCCTACGACGTGCTCACCCTCTGCGAGGCGATCGTCGAGGATCCCGATCAAATTCTCCGGCGCCAAGTCGACAAACAAAAGACGATCAAGATCGCGGAATGGAAAGCTGAGGGGATCGGGTACGACGAGCGAATGGCCAAGCTCGATGAGGTTGAACACCCGAAACCACTCCGCGAATTTCTCTACGAAACGTTCAACACCTTCGCCGCCGCTCACCCGTGGATCGAAAAGGAAAATGTCCGCCCCAAGTCGATCGCCCGCGAAATGTTTGAGCGTTACCTTTCGTTTGCCGATTACATCCGCGATTATGGTCTCGAACGCAGCGAAGGCCTGCTCCTCCGGCATTTGATGCAAGTCTGGAAAGTCCTCGCGCAAACCGTACCAGACAGCGCAAAGACCGATGAAGTGATCGAAATGGAAGAGTATTTTCGTGAACTCATCCATGGGATCGATTCCAGCCTGATCGACGAATGGGAACGGTTGAAAAATCCCGGCTTCGTCGCCGCGGAGATCGCCGACAAACCAGCGCGACCGACAAGTTTCGACGTCACGCGCGACCCCGTCGCGTTCAAGCGATTGGTCCGCACCGCGATTCTCGGCTTTCTCCAAGACATCGCCGCCGGCGACGCCGAAGCCGCGCGCGCGCGCCTCGCCGCGTCGCCTGAAAGCGTGGCGACCGGCCAATCAGCCAATCAAACCGAAGTGCGGCGAATCGAGCGCGAGTTCACCGCTTATTTTGAGCAACGTCATCGCTTCCGCCTTGATCCGGAAGGTCGCTCCGCCAAGCACACCTATTTCACCGAAGAATCCGGCCATTCACAAATCTGGCGCGTCGCACAAATCCTCGTGGACCCGGAATCCCTCAACGACTGGGAAGCACGCTTCGAAGTTTCCCTTCCCGATTCTCGCACCGAAAACCGACCGTCGCTCAAGTTTCTGGAAACGAAACCCGTGGGAGCAACCTAGCGTACCGCCGGCACGCAGTCGTGCGGGAAGCCTGCGTCAGCGGCTAGCTTGCGAGGACGTCACCCGGATGCGGCGAAAGGGAGCGGGCTTCATTCAGAGCGCTTCGAGTCAGTTGAAGGACTGCCTCAGGTGATTCGGTGACAGGATTAACGAGGGTACTCAGATTTTCGTGCCCGTGAACCGCGCATTGCATCTTGGCGAGATAGTAGCCACCACCGCGTGGAATCGGTCGCGGCGAAAGTTCATCCGCACGAAATTTAAACCGCTCTGGGCCCGCCGATTTGCCTTGGTGGGCGAACGCACCGACACCTCCGAATTCATCCATGCCCTCAAAATGGAACAGGACCACGCCTACTACGCGGAGTACTTTGTCCAGCGGAAGCGACCCTACAAGTATAGCTTGCGCGGCCTCAAACCACTCGCGCGGGAGACCATTTCTTGAACCTGTTCAGCTTGAACAGATTTTCTTTGACCGGCCAAAAATGCGATCCGCTTCGAGCACTTTGGAAGCTTCCGATGGCCAGGAGCTGTCAACCGCGAAGTCTCAGTTGAACACCGCATCATGCGATTCATTCAAAATCGAACACCGGGAAGTTTTTCGGCGGGACTGACCGGCAAGGCCCTGAGAAAAATCATCATACCGGCATACCGGATGATAACGGGGGGAAAATTGTGCCAGTTACGGGCGGAATGGATCGTGCAGGGTCATTTCAACCGCCTTTGGCAATTTCGGTTCGCGGCGCGCGACTCCCTTTCGCGGCCGTACCGCGAAGTCGCCTGTGAATGCGAATTTGGCCCTGAACTGAAATATTCTTCGAGGAATTGAATGCCATTTACCCACGACTCGCTGGAACTGCCTGCCATGGTTTTTCCGACTATGAATCGCTGCTCCAAGCCGTCGACCACCACTTTGGGAAGCGGGCGACCGATTCGACCCCCACATCGTCGGAAACGCGCCCGCCGGTTTCCATTGGCACCTCGCTTTGATTCAAAGTGACGTATTTGTAGCCGTCGAAAAACGCTGCACAGTCCAGGTTGTCCCGGTAAATCTAATTTCCCAAGCGGCGTCTGCCCTCAGCCAGCGACCAATCGATAGGCGGCATAAGCGCATCCAGTGGCTCCGGTAGCGGCGAGGCCCGTGATCGCGCTCTTTCCGGCAAGATGCAGTCGGTGCCACTGGCGCAAACGCCAGCCGCAAACAGCGCGCATTTTTACTTCCTATCGAGAAAACGTGCGATCGTCAGGGATTCGGCCGCCAGCAAACTTCCGGCCAGCAGGAAAAACAGAATCGCCGGGCACGGGATAAATACCAGGACGACACCGATCACCGCTGCGGCGAGTGCGACGACGAAACGCATCAAACGAAGGAGTTTAAACCCGAAACCGGCGTCTTTTTTTGCCTTTCTTCCCGCGTCATAGCGCGTGCGGAAGCGGTGCCTTGGTTTACCTCGCTTGAGCGACTGCCATTGTTGTTTCAACCGATTGATCATCTCTCAAATAAGACCCACCAGCTGAAGTTTCGTTCGCCCCTTCCCTTCGTGGAACCCGGTAGGCGGATTTTTTTGCTCCACGAAAAATCGGCCGCCAGGACTTGCTTTCACCCTCAGGTCAGGAGCTGGACGATGCGAACGATCGGCAGAAAGAGTGCGATCACGATGGTCCCCACCATCACGGCGAGAAAAAGAATCATAACCGGTTCGATTAACGAACTCAGTCCGGCGACGGCATTGTCCACTTCGTCTTCGTAGATATCCGCAACCTTTCCCAGCATCTCCGGCATCTGGCCCGTATGTTCGCCCACCTCCATCATGCTCGTCACCATCGGCGGAAAAATCCGGGTCGCCTCCAGGGGCCGGGCGACCGATGAACCTTCTTTTACCCGGTCGTGGACTTCGGTGATAGCGGCTGCGATTTGGGCGTTGTCGCAAGTGTCTCGTGTGATCAGCAGCGCCGGCAAAATCGGCACGCCGCTCGACAAAAGCGTGCCCATTGTCCGACCAAACCGGGAAATTATCCCCTTGAGAAACAGCTCGCCAAACAACGGCAGGCGGATGACGAGGCCATCGAACAGATGAATTCCGCGCGAGGTGCGCGCGAAAAGTTTGATCGCAATCCAGCCTGTGATTCCTGCGCCCAGCGCGATCAAGTAATGGTCCTTCACTGCGTCGCTGATCGCGAGCACCGCTTGCGTGAGTCCGGGAAGCGGCGCGCCCTTCAACAAATCGGCGAAGATCTGTTTGAATTTCGGCACCACCATCACCAGCAACCCGACCAGGATGACCGTTGCGACAGCGAGCACGATCAACGGATAGACCATCGCCGCCTTGACCTTGCCCTTCAGTTGCAGGCTCTTCTCTTGAAAGCGCGCCAGGCGTTCGAGAACAACGTCGAGCACGCCACCCGCCTCGCCGGCCTTGATCATGTTCAAATAAAGACGGTCAAATACCCGCGGATGCTGCGCCATGGCGCTCGAAAGCGTCCCGCCAGATTTTATCCCGTCGGCCAAGGACTGCAGGACTCTCCGCAATGATCCGTTGCGTTCCTGACGTCCGAGGACCTCCAACCCGCGCAGAAGCGGCATGCCTGCCCGTAGCAAGGTTGCCAGTTGCCTCGTCAAAACCGCTACTTCCCGAGGGCGGACTCTATTTCCTGGCGACCATCGCACGAACTTTCGATGTGAGGGCTCCCTCGGTGCGCCACCTGCAGCTGACCCTTCGAAAATCCCAGTTTTTCCGCCCGGTGTTTTGCCTGCCGACATTCCGGTGGGAAAAAGATTTTGCCTCCGCAAAAACAGCGTGGCTTGCCGTTGGTCTGAAGCGTCCAGTGTTCCGGTTTTTTCCGCACCGTTTCCATCGATCGCCGTATAATTAAACTGTGGCATGGTCGTAAAAACGTCAGGTGTACCGAATGACTTCCTCAATCGTGGTATCGCCGGAGAAGACGGCGCGCATTCCGGCATCCCGCAAACTGGTCATGCCATCAACGGTCGCCTGCAAGCGGAGATCGATGAGTGACGCGCCTTCCGTCACCTTTTCGCGAAATGATTCAGTCACCGGTAAATATTCAAAGAGTCCAATTCGTCCCTTATAGCCAGTCCGCTGACATGCCACGCAGCCGCTGCCGCGATAAAAAGTCCGGCCGCCCATTGAGGTTTGGTTCAGCCCGAGTTGTCCGAGAATTTCAGCCGAAGGTTCAAACTCAATTCTGCACACCGGACAGATTCGCCGCACCAACCGCTGCGCGAGCACCGCCTCAACGGTCGAGGCGAGCAGGAACGGTTCGATGCCCATGTCGATCAGTCGGGTGACCGCGCCGGTTGCATCGTTGGTGTGCAGCGTAGTTAGGACCAAGTGACCGGTCAGAGCCGCCTGAATCGCGATTTGCGCCGTCTCAAAGTCCCGGATCTCACCAACCATCACGATGTCGGGATCCTGTCGGAGAAAGGCGCGAAGGGCGCGGGCAAACGTAAGACCGGCCGCGAAGTTTACGGGCACCTGCATCACGCCGTCGATTTCGTACTCTACCGGATCCTCTACACTCAGCAGTTTGGCATCAACGGTGTTGAGTTGTTTGAGGCAGCTGTAAAGCGTCGTGGTTTTCCCGCAACCGGTCGGTCCGGTGACAATGAAAATTCCGTTCGGTCGCTGGATGACGGCTTCAATTTCATCCTGAACCGCCGCAGGCAATCCGATTTCGCGGAGCGCCAGTCGCGCGGAGGATTGATCGAGGATTCGCAGCACGACGCTTTCGCCAAATTGCGTGGGCAAGGTCGAGACCCGCAGGTCGACAGCGCGTCCGCCGATTTTAAGCGCGATCCTTCCGTCTTGCGGTAGCCGGCGCTCGGCGATGTTGAGACTGGCCATGACCTTGAGCCGCGAAATAATCGGCAGCGCCAGCGTGCGTGCCGGTGGGGTCATTTCACAAAGCGTGCCGTCAATCCGGCAGCGAATTTTAAATTCCTGCGCGAACGGCTCGAAGTGAATATCCGACGCACCGTCACGTATCGCCTGGGCCAGCACCAGATTGACGAAACGAATAATCGGCGTCTGTCCCGCCATCTTCTCGATGTCGGCCTCGGTCAACGCAGCCTCGTCGGCTGTTTCCGCGCCAACGTCTGGCAACTGAATCGGGGGGTCATCGGTCAGCGGCTTTTCGCAGCTATAATATCGCCGAATCAGCGCACGAACTTCATCCGGGGCGGCCATCGCGAGGCGCACCGGCCGTCCCAGGACAAATGCCAGATCGCCGGCGAGGTGCGGATTAAACGGGTCGACCGTGAGCAAGACCGCCGTTGATCCATCAATCACCACCGGCATCACTTCAAATGATCGCGCGCAGTCAGGCGGGACGAGTCCGACCACTTCCGATGAAACTCCATTGGGCAACTTGTCCGCATAATCGCAGCCAAGATGATCGGCGAGCGCAGCCAGCAATGCGGCTTTCCCCATCAGTCCCGAGTCAACAATCACCGACGTGAACGCCCGGCCCGTCGCTTCGTGCTCGCGAAAAGCGGCGACCAACTCCTGCGGCTCGATCAAGCGCCGCGACGTCAGAAAATCAAAAATAAAGGTATGGTGCCCGTCGAACACGGTAAAGTGCGGCCGGGCCCACGGCCTGAATTATTGAAAATGAGGATCAGACTTCGGCGAGCTTGAATCCCATGCTGGTGAGTTTCTCGCGCATCGCATTCACATCCTGGGATTTTTCCAGCGCCTCGTTGGGATCGATGAGTTCGCGGTTTACGAGACTCATCAAATGCGTATCAAGCGTGATCATGCCCAACGCCGCACCGGTCTGAATATCGGAGGGAATACGGAAGGTCTTGTTTTCGCGAATGAGCGAAGCAATCGATGACGTATTGATCATGATCTCGAAGGCCGCAATGCGTCCGCCGCTCGTCTTTTTGCAGAGCGATTGGGAAATTACCGCGACAATCGACGTCGAAAGCTGCATGCGGATCATCTCCTTCATGG
>JAYVMJ010000159.1:0-2802 GCA_043759025.1 Verrucomicrobiota bacterium
CCGAGGCGGCAAGACTCGCCGCCATCGCCGGCCGGCTTAGAGTTTCCAAACAGGAAGTCCTGCGGCAGGCCGCGCACATTCCTGTGGCCAAGGAGCCGAAGAAGACCGGCGAGCGCGCGCCGGGCGCGTGAAAGTCATTGTCCGCGTGGCCGGCAGGTGCCATTAACGCGGGGAATGACGACTGACACACGACGCTTGGCGGTGGTTACCGGGGCGAGCCAGGGAATCGGCCGCGAGATTGCGGTCACCCTGGCGGCGAACGGATGGGACCTGGCATTTTCGTTTATCGGTGACGAATCGAAGGCGGAAGAAGTCCGCACATTGATTTCCGCCGCCGGCGGGAAAGCGCTGGGCGTGGTTTGCGATGCCGGCGTGAAAAAAGAAGTACTTGGATTTTTCGACCAGATTATCGCCACGTTCGGGCGGGCGCCCGATCTGCTGGTTAACAATGCAGGGATTCAGACGTGGGCTCCGTTGCTTGAACTTGCCGAGGAAGACTGGGATCGCGTCCTCCGCACCAACTTGAAGGGTTGTTTTCTCAATACGCAGCGCGCCGCTCAGCTGATGGTTGAGCAGGGCAAACGGGGGGCGATCATCAACATCGGCTCGGGCTGTAACAAGACTCCGTTCCCGCGCCTCGTCGACTACACCGCGTCGAAAGGTGGCATCGAGCAGTTCACTAAAGTCGCGGCCCTCGAATTGGGTTCGCACGGCATTCGCGTCAACTGCGTCGCGCCGGGCGCCATTGAACTTGAGCGCACCAAGGCGGAATCGCCGCAATACGCTGAAACGTGGGCGCGGCTCGCGCCACTTAAACGGGTTGGTCAACCGATGGACGTGGCGAAGGCGGTGATTTTTCTCGCGGGCGAGCAGGCGGATTTCATCACCGGCCAGACGATCTACGTGGATGGCGGCGTCTTTTCAATGCCCAGCTGGCCTTACGAATTCTAAGAGTGGTTCCTGCGAATGACCTTTTTCAGTACTGGCTCCGTTGGGGTCGGAGTATAAATTTTGCGGCGTGACTACGATCCAACTCGATCAAGCGCGGCGGTTGTTGTGTCAGTTGCAGGACGCGATTCGGGATTCGGTTCGCGCCTCCCAGTTGCAGGGCAACCGAACGCTGTCGCGCGTGGCGAGCGTGACCACGGCGGATACGATCTACGGGATCGACAAAATTAGTGAGGCAACCGTTTTGGAGTGGTTTCAAGAAAACTGGCCGAAAAAGTGGCCGGTCCAATTGGTCATGGAAGGGCTCGATGATCTCGGTGAACCGGTGACTTTTCCGGCGCGCACGCCGGTGAAGCAGACGCTCTTCAAATGCATCATCGATCCGATCGACGGCACGCGCGGCATCATGTACGACAAACGCTCGGCGTGGAGTCTCGCCGCTCTCGCGCCACAACGTGGCGCCGGAACCAATCTGAGCGACCTCGTGGTCGCGGCGATGACTGAGCTGCCGGTCATTAAACAAGAACTCTCGGACCAATTCAGTGCGGTGCGCGGGTGCGGCGTCCAAGCGGAGCGGATCGATTGGCGGACGCGGCGGCGCCGAAAATTTAAGCCGCGCCCATCGCAGGCCAGGGATCTCGCTCATGGCTTTGCGTCGTTCGCCAAGTTTTTTCCCGCGGGCAAAGCATGGTTGGCGGAAGTGGAGGAGAAACTTTGGCGCGAATTGAAAGCCGGTGCGGAAATTTTCGACGACCAATATATGAGCACGGGCGGACAAATTCACGAGTTGCTCGCCGGTCACGATCGTTTTATTGCGGATCTGCGTCCGCTGGCGTTCGAGCAATTGCAGCTTCGTTCGAGCCTGGCATGTCACCCGTACGATATCTGCACGGCACTCATTGCGGAAGAGCTCGGCTGTGTGATCACGGCACCGGATGGGAAGCTATTGCGCGCGCCACTCGACACCACGACGCCGGTGGCGTGGGCGGGTTACGCGAATCGGCGGCTCGCCCGCTGGATCGGCCCAAAGCTGCGCGTGTTTTGCGTCAGCAAAAAAAAACGCGGTTTAAACGACGGATGATCACGGATGATCAATTAAATCCAAATTCGACGGCTTTTACCTCACCGGGGACACGAATGCAGCCGAAACCGCTTCCTTAATTATTTCCCTATCCGTGGTGATCGGTGAAATCCGTGGTTAAATCGATTCGGAGCGCAGCGGAATTTGGGTCAGTCCTTCGACTGCTCGATCACTGAGGCCTTGCCGTCCTTGAAAACAATGCGGATACGTTCCTCTTTTTCCTCGCTGTAGACTTCGTCGTAAACGGGACGATAGTAGATGCGATAAGTCCTTAAGTACGGGTCAAAGTAAACCTGACGACTGTAGCCTGCGAAGTGCGTGCCTTCCGGGCGTTGGTAGTAGGTGTTGTAAATCCACGTGACCGTCTTCCCGGTGGCATTGGCGGATTCGCGCATTTGGTCCGGTTTGCCGAGCGCGAGGTAAACTAGGTCCTCGGTAAAACCGATATCGATGATGCCCTGTTTGATTTTTTCCTGCGTCGTCTGATCGACGCTGTTGAAAGCTTCCGGCTTCTCCTTGATGCGGTCATTGACCGTTTCGCAGCCGGTAAAAAATGCGAGCACGCCGATCAGCAGGGAGGTTGCGAAACGATATTTCATGGGGAACGGGGTTCGGCTTAAACCTAAGGGAATTTTTTTGAAAATGCCAGCTCCTCAATCGAACGGATGCGCGTACGGGTGTAATTGGAAGTGAAGTCAGTTGGTGGACCAGTATTTTTCCCACTGATGATGGGCGCGGAGGGTGCGGAGCTGGCAAAGGGCATGAGCGTTGGG
>JAYVMJ010000160.1:0-2439 GCA_043759025.1 Verrucomicrobiota bacterium
GGGATAAGGCGCGCTCACCCATTCGTCGATGAAATCGTGTACGTGGAGGTCCGCAGCGGACGGCGACGAGGCGTCGGCGGGGATGATCACTGCGCACAGCGCGGCGGCGGTGGCGCGTTGCGCATCGGTCATCGTCAACGGCCAGACGTCGCCGGGTTTATAGGTCTTAACCAGATCGGGATCGGTCCCATAACCGGCGGCGGTAACAGGTGCGGTCGTTGCGGCAGTCGACGCCGGATGCGCCGGGCTTTCTGTCTGGGAAGTGGCGGCGTGGCCGACGCGGCCGAGCATGGTCGTCGAGGCTGCGGCAGTGAGCATCCATTTGATGGCGGTGCGGCGGTCGGGGCGGGGGGAAAGAGGAGAATTCATGGCGTTGGAGTGGATGGGTTCACAGGTTACCTTTGCGCATTTCCTCGATCATGTAATCGCTTGCTCGCCACGCCAGGGCCATGATCGTGAGGGTGGGATTCTTGTCGGCGTTGCTGACGAAGGGACCGCCGTCGGTGACAAAAAGATTCTTCACGTCCCAAGTCTGGCACCATTGGTTGGTGACGGATGTTTTCCCATCGGCGCCCATGATCGTGCCGCCGACCTCGTGAATGATTTTCCCGCCGGGTTCAATGGCGTCACTGCCGTCCGCTTTCGGCTGGTTGCTGACGCGGCCGCCCATCGCCTCGATCATCGCCTTGCCGGTTTCCTGCATGTGCTTCGCCTGTCGGGTTTCGTGGTCCGACCATTTCCAGTGGAAACGAAGGACGGGGATGCCCCACTTGTCCTTCACCATCGGATCGATTTCACAATAGCTGTCATCGTTCGGGATCATTTCGCCGCGTCCCGTGAAATTCACGAAGGTGCCATAGTAACGGCGCGAATCCTCCTTGAATCGCTTGCCGTAACTTCCTCCGGTGAACCGCTCGAGTCCCGCGCTGGTTCCCGCGCCGGGCATTTGCCGGCCCGTGCCGAATTCGAAATGATAGCCGCGGGCGAAATTCAATTTGCCCGCGTGCTGCTCTTGGTAGAGCCACCACGGAACATACGCGTGGCCGCCGCCGGCGCCGTCTTCGTTGTGCAGCGGGAGGTTTTCCAACGCGGGAATTTGTCCGCCCAAACCCGCGCCGACCGTATCCATGATGTACTTGCCGACGCGTCCGCTGGAATTCGCGAGGCCGTTGGGAAACCGCGTCGATTTTGAATTGAGCAACATGCGCACCGACTCGGCGGAACTGGCGGCGAGCACGATGATGCGGCCCGACACCGTTTTCTCCTCCCGCGTCTTCCGGTCGATGTAGGAAACGCCAGTGGCTTTGCCGTTGTCGTCCATCAGCACGCGGTAACCCATCGCATCGGTGAGGATGTCGAGATTGCCCGACGCGAGCGCGGGCGGCAGATGCACCGTCGTGCTTTGATAGTTTGCGCGGATCGCGCAGCCGCGACCACACGGCGTGGCCCAAAAGCAGGCGGCGCGTTCGCTCATCGCCTGCGCGAGGACGCGTTGGGCCGTCGGATTATTCGGATGGAGTTTTGCGGCGAGACGTGCGCCGTCCTGTCGCTGGCTGAGCACGGCGCGGTGAATCGGAATGACCGGCACGCCAATTTTTTTGCCGTGCTTTTGCGCGTAGAGTTCGCCGGCGCGAAGCCGCGGCGCGGGTTGCAGGATGCCTTCGGGCGAGTTGGGCGTGTTTTCCATGCCCTCGTTGGTGCCGTAGATGCCGACGAGCATTTCCACTTTATCGTAATACGGCGCAACGTCCTCATAGGAAATCGGCCAGTCGAAGCCGAGGCCGTCGCGGGAGTGGGGTTTGAAATCGTAGGGCCCGTTGCGGAGCGCGATGCGGCCCCAATGATTGGTCCGGCCGCCCAACATGCGCGCGCGCCACCATGCAAACTGGCGCTTGGGGTCGGACGAGGCGTTCGTGTAAGGTTCGCCCGGCACGGACCAGCCGCCATCGATCGTCGCATCGTGGAAGCCAAAGGCTTTGTCCGGCGTGCCCGCGCCGCCGAGGGGGGCATCGCCATTGGTCTGGAACATCGGCGTCTCCTTGACCGGATCGTAGTCTCGTCCGGCTTCCAGCATGAGCACCTTCACGCCTTCCATGGCGAGCGTGTAAGCGGTCTGGCCGCCGGCCGCGCCGGAACCGACGACAATCACGTCATAGCGAGGCTGGGTTTTTCGAGAAGTGAGATGGGCCATGTAAGTCGGGGTTTGAGATGGCGAGCGAAATGAAATCCAGTTGAAGGGGGAGGGTGCAGTAGGGGCTGCGAGGGAGATGACGATTGCCAGCTTGATTGGGTTGCCGTCCGTGCGCAAAAGGAAATTTGTCTAATCCGTAACGATGCAATCGGAGTGGCGCACGAAACACACGAATGACACGAAAAGAAGCAGTTCCGGGCAAACCCAATCCGGCTTTTATCTCACCTAACGGTGGACTGAATAGGACC
>JAYVMJ010000161.1:0-4978 GCA_043759025.1 Verrucomicrobiota bacterium
TCGGTGTGCGTGCCGGTCGTGACGCCGAAGAAATCGAGGCCGGAATTTTGCGCGGTGGCCAGATCGTAGGTCGAATCACCGACGAGGCAGGTCGAACCGGCGTCGCTGCCGAGGGCGGTCAACGCGTGTTGGGTGAATCGCGGGTCTGGTTTGATCCAGGGGGCGTCACTGGCGCCGAAAATGCCGGCGAGCTGCGGCGTCAGGCGCAGGTATGCGCAGACCTCGCGGGCGGCGTTGCCGCGTTTGTTCGTCAGGACGGCGCAGCGGATGCCGGCGGAGTTCAGCGCGATGAGGAGCTGCGCAGCGCCGGGCAGCAATTTGGCGTCTTGTAGATTGGTGGCATCCCAATGGGCGATGAACAGCGGGAGCAAGGCGGCGACATTTTCCGCGCCGGCGAGCCGGGCGATGGCGGTTTCCAGGCCGCCGCCGACCGCATCGTGTACTTGGGCAAACGTGGGTTCGGGCAGCCCGAGCGTACGCATGGCGTAGACATGGCACCGGTAGATGGCGTTGAATTGGTCGATGAGCGTGCCATCGAGATCGAAAAGGACAGTGCTGTAACGCATGGGCGGGAAAAGAATCCCGGACCGACGTGGTCTCGCGAGAAATAAAGTTCTGTTCCCGGCAAAAAGTGGGCTCCGCGCAAAAAATATCTGGTGAATGACCGCGTAAGTGGCGAGATTGGCGCAAATGAGCGACTCTCCGCCGAATGCCCGTGCCGACGCATCGCTGGACGGCGATGTCATGGTCGTGAAGGTGGGCGGCGACTGGCGGATTATCGGCCGTCATCCGGCGTGGGAGGCGGCGGTCGCGACCTGGCAATCGCAACCGAGCGTGGTCATCCGTGCCGACCAGTTGGGTTGGTGGGATAGTTCGCTGGCGCTTTATCTTCGGGCGGCTCGCGTCTGGGCCGAAAAGACCGGGATAAAAATTTCGATCGAAGGCATGCCAGTCGCCACGATGAAACTCGCGGAGCTGCTCGATAAAAAAGGCGAGCCGCCGCCGACGCCGTCGCGGGTGCCCGGTTTGGTTACGGCCTTGGGCTCGACTACGGTTAAATTGTGGCATGAAACCAAGGACTTGGCGCAGTTGGTGGGCGACTGCGTTTTCAGTGTGGGACGTTTTTTCCGCGGGCACGCGCAATTTCGCTGGCGGGACTGTTTCTCGGAGATGCAGCAATGCGGCGCGATGGCGCTGCCGATCGTGGGACTGATCAGCTTCCTCGTGGGCGTAACGCTGGCGTACACCGGCTCGATTGTGGTGCGGCAATACGGCGGCGACATCTGGATTGCCGACATGGTCGGACTCGCGGTGGTTCGCGAAATGGGCCCGATGATGGCGGCCATCGTGCTGGCGGGGCGCACGGGCGCGGCGTATGCAGCGACGTTGGGCAATATGAAGGCGAACGAGGAGATTGATGCGCTTTCGACGCTGGGTGTTTCCCCGATCGATTTTCTGGTGATGCCGCGGATCGTGGCGCTGTTTTGCATGATGCCGTTTTTGGCGCTGTACTCGGATTGCCTTGGGTTTCTCGGTGGCATGGCCATTGGAGCGGCACCGCCGTTGAATCTTCCGCCCAACCTTTACTGGGGGGAAACGCAGACGATCGTCGACCTTTCCGACATCAACACCGGTCTGATCAAGGCGGCGACGTACGGACTCATGATCGGCATCGCGGGATGTTTGCGCGGCTTGCAGGCGGATCGCAGCGCGGCGGGAGTCGGGCAGGCGGCGACGTCGGCGGTGGTCACGAGTATCCTGCTGATCATCGTTTCCGACGCGGTTTTCGCGGTGATCTTCAATATTCTCGGTTGGTGAACTCGAGCTCATGAATTCAACTGCAACCGCGACTACGCAACCGCTCGCCATCGAACTCCAGGATGTCGTCTGTGGCTACGGCGAGCGGGTTGTTTTGGAAGGAATTACCTTTGCGGTGAAGCGCGCCGAGATCTTTTTCATCATTGGCGGCAGCGGCTGCGGCAAGAGCACGCTCCTGCGCCACATGATTGGGTTGAGTCAGCCGTCGAGGGGGAGCGTGAGGTACTTTGGCCGCGATTTTACCCGGGCGACGGCCGGGGAGCGTCAGGAATTATTGCGGTCGTTCGGCGTGCTTTATCAAAGCGGCGCACTTTGGAGTTCGATGACGCTCCGGGAAAACGTGGCACTACCGCTCGAGCTGTTGACCGATCTCGACCAACGGGAGCGCGAGCAGATCGTTTCGCTCAAACTCGCCCAAGTCGGACTGGCCGGTTACGAGGATTATTATCCCTCGGACATCAGTGGCGGCATGAAAAAGCGGGCCGGCCTCGCGCGGGCGTTGGCGTTGGATCCGGGCATCGTTTTTTTCGACGAACCGGGTGCGGGCCTCGATCCGATCACCTCACTCAAGCTCGACGAATTGGTGAAGGAAATCCGCGACACGCTCGGCACGACGATCGTCATCGTATCTCATGAGCTCGCGAGTATCTTCGATATCGGCGACCGCGTCGTGATGCTCGACCGCGACGTGCGCGGCATCATCGCCGAGGGCGATCCGCGGATTTTGCGCGATTCGAGCCAAGACGGTCGCGTGCGGGAGTTTTTGAATAGACGTCTGGAACCCGTTCACCGACACTCAACTCAACACACCTAGTGAAAACCAAATTAAGTTCTGCCGTGGTGGGGATGTTTGTGCTCGGCGCAATGGTGGTGGGCGTGATCGCTTTCCTCTCGTTCGGCGGCAGCAACGTGTTTTCCAAGCCCTCCCGTTTTTTCATTTATTTCAACGAGTCGGTCAGCGGGCTCGATCCGGGGGCGGCGGTGAAAATCACCGGCGTGCGCATCGGGCGGGTCGCGGCGGTCAACGTGCGTTACGATCGAGTGGGCAAGGACGCGCTCGTGCAGGTCACGTGCGAGATCGACCGCAACATCCTGACGGACAGCGCGGGCAAGCAGATCGATCTGACGGTGCCGTCGCAATTGCAGAACATGATCGATCACGGCATGCGCGCTCGCCTCAGTCTCACCGGCATCACGGGCCTGCTGTTTGTTGACCTGAAGTTCGAGGATCCGAAGGTTTATCCCGCCGATCCGCGTTTCATGGCCGACCAATATCCCGTGGTCCCCTCGATTCCGTCTCCCATTTCGGAAGTGCTGCAAAGCATCGTCGAGATTGTGGCGGACATCAAAAAGGTGGACTTTGCCGGGGTGGGGAAGGAGCTCAAGACCTTGCTCGCGACGACGAATCAGCGAATGAGTGATCTCGACGTCAAGGCCATCGGGGCGAAGGTCGGTCGCGCAGCCGACTCGGTAACAGATTTCATTAATTCACCCGATGCGAAGCAGGCGTTCGCCAATTTAAATGGGGCGATTTCCGACCTGCGGGCGACGCTGGCCAAACTTGACGGCAACATGGGGCCGGTCGGCGACGAATTGAAGAAGACGCTCACGAGCGCCCAAACCGCGTTGAAATCGCTCGATGCGACGGCCGTGACGACGCAGCGCTTCGTCGTTTCGCAGGGTAATGTGGGCGACGAATTGACGCAATCGCTGCGGCAACTCGCGGACGCGGCGGCCGCAATTGAACGTCTTGCTGACACCATCGATCGTAATCCCAGCTCGCTGATCGTGGGCAAAAAGAAATCTGGAACGCCATGAAGACTCTATCGCGACTGGTCGCCATTTCCGCTGTGTTGGGTTTGACTGGGTGCAACATTCTGCCCGAACCGCAAAAGGATGCGGTGCGCTATTTCACTCTGAGCACGCCGACGATGCAGTCGGGCGACGACCAAGGCCCCACCGCGAAGAATCATCCGGAAAACGGCGGCACAACGGTGCGGCCGGTGCAAATCGCGGGACACCTTCGCGAGCGTTCCATGGCTGTTCGGATCGCGGAGAATGAAATCATTTATCTGGACGAAGTCCGATGGGCGCAGCCGCTGACCGACGCGACGACCAACTTGCTGCGCGAGCGGCTGAGCCATGTTGGCGGCAATAACGTGGTCACGGTGCAGATTCACAACTGCGAGCTGTTACGATTTAAGGGAAACACGGTCGAGTTGTCCGCGACGTGGGAGATCGTTCCGCTCGGCGGCGGCCAACCGGTCCGCGGAGATTTTACATCTGCGACGCGCACGTGGGACGGGAAGGATTATCGGGAGCTCGTCAGTGAGTTGCGGGGCACCGTGGAAGATTTGGGCGATGCGATTGCAGTGGCGATTGCTGCGAAAAAATAAGGCGGTTTGAAGAAAACGGATTGCATTACGCGGAGTAGGGCCTTGGCATGCTTTCAGCTGAAGGAAAGCCCTGATCACACCCACGATGAAAACCGGATTTTCTGTGCTTCGTTTTGGCCTGCAACGCTCGCAGGACGGGAGCTGCACGCAGAACGTGCAGCAATGCGGGGAATTTCAATCGGTGGAGCGGGCTTTTTTGACCGCCCGGCAGGAAGCCATTCGCGAATGGCAGGAAGCTTGTAAAACTCAGGCGGAAATCACGCCGAAGATCCGGAAGATCGAGATCAAGGATACGGAGTGGGGTTACGATTTGAAGCACGACCACCTCGTGGTCGCCCGCTTCTGGGTCCACGACGGCCGCCCCGCGGAAATCGCGGGGCTGTGATGTGACGCAACGTTAAACGATCGCGCGGGGTGATCACGTTGGATGGACTTTATTTCGAGGAAGTGAGCGGCCCGGTCGGAAACGAAAACGATTTTAGCACGGGATGATTTTTTATGAGCGATGCCGCATCGCCTGTCGTTGTGAACGACCCGGAGGCGGTTCCGCTGGGAAAATTACCATCACTACCTGCACGGTAATTGATCGCATCGTAAACGTAGGAACCGGTTAGTTTGTAGCTTAAATTTCCACCACGCTCATTCACCGGGACGACTTCGTAACGATGTCTCGTCAGTCCGAAACCATCGAAGGAAGAGTCCAAGGCATTGCCTGAAATTTCATCGAAGAGGGCGTAGCGTTCCGGACCGAGGACGATGGAGAC
>JAYVMJ010000162.1:0-2664 GCA_043759025.1 Verrucomicrobiota bacterium
TCTTTTCCTCGTCGACGATCTCGACGTCGGCATCGACGACCTTGCCGTCCTGAGCGGAGGATTTCTTCGCCGCTTTGGGTTCGGATGATGCACCGGCACCGCCAGCATCGTCTGCGCCAGGAGCGCCGCCTTCGGGCGCGGCACCAGCGGCACCAGCGGCTTGGGCCTGCTGATATAACTCGGCGCCGATCTTCGAAAGATTTTCGAGGGCAGTCTTCATCCGCGCGGTGTCGTTACTTTCGAGATCCTTCTTCGCCTCGCCAATCGCGGTCTCGAACTTGGTCTTCAGGTCACCGGTGATTTTATCGCCAGCGTCCTTGAGGGTCTTTTCGAGTTGATAGATGGTGGTGTCGAGCTGGTTCTTGGCCTCAACGCCTTCCTTGCGCTTGGCGTCTTCGGTCGCGTTGAGCTCAGCTTCCTTGGTCATCTTCTCGACCTCTTCCTTGGAGAGACCGGACGAGCCTTGGATGGTGATCTTTTGCTCCTTGCCGGTGCCAAGATCCTTTGCGGACACGTGTAGAATACCGTTCGCGTCGATGTCGAAGGTGACTTCGATTTGCGGCGCCCCACGGGGAGCGGGCGGAATGCCATCGAGCTTGAAGGTGCCGAGATTCTTGTTGTCGCGCGCCATTGGACGCTCGCCTTGGAGGACAACGATTTCAACGCCAGGTTGATTATCGCTGTAAGTGGAAAACGTCTGAGTCTTCTTCGTCGGGATGGTCGTGTTGCGCGGAATCATTGCCGTCGCTATGTCGCCTGCGGTCATAATACCAAGCGTCAGCGGACTGACGTCGAGCAAGAGCACATCGCGCACGTCGCCTTTCAACACGCCCCCTTGAATCGCCGCGCCGATGGCGACGACTTCATCGGGATTGACGCCTTGATGCGGCGGTTTGCCGCCGAGATTTTTGGCGATGTCGACGACCTTTGGCATCCGGGTCATGCCGCCAACGAGCACGAGTTCGTCGATCTTGTCGGAAGTCAGACCCGAATCCTTGAGACAGTTCTTGAACGGCTGGATGCAACGCTCGAAGAGAGAATCGCAAATCTGCTCCATCTTCGCACGGGTCAACTGCACATTGAGGTGCTTCGGACCGGATGCGTCAGCGGTAATAAACGGAAGATTGATATCGTAAGTCGTCGCCGAAGAGAGCGCGATCTTGGCTTTCTCCGCTTCCTCTTTGAGACGCTGCAAAGCCATCGGGTCTTTGCGCAAATCGATGCCGCTTTCTTTTTTGAAGGTCTCAACGAGCCAGCCGATGATCGTATCATCCCAATTGTCTCCACCGAGGTGGGTGTCGCCATTTGTGGCCTTGACCTCGAAGACGCCGTCACCGATTTCGAGAATGGATACGTCAAACGTACCACCGCCCAAATCGAACACGGCAATTTTCTCGTCCTTCTTTTTATCCAGACCGTAGGCCAGTGAAGCGGCCGTCGGTTCGTTGATAATGCGGAGAACCTCAAGACCGGCAATCTTGCCGGCATCCTTGGTGGCCTGACGCTGTGCGTCGTTAAAGTATGCGGGAACAGTGATGACCGCCTGGGTGATTTTTTCACCAAGGTAGGCCTCAGCGTCGGCCTTCAGTTTTCCGAGAACAAATGCCGCAATCTGCTGCGGCGCGAACTGCTCGGGTTTGTCACCCACCAGCACTTCAATGTACGCGTCGCCATTTTTTCCGGCGACCACCTTGTATGGAAGATTCTTTGCCTCCTCACTTACCTCCGTGAATTTGCGCCCGATCAGACGCTTCGCCGAGAAGACGGTATTTTTCGGGTTGGTGACAGCCTGCCGCTTCGCGGCTTGGCCGACCACCCGCTCGCCGGTTTTAGTGAATGCAACAACGGATGGAGTTGTGCGTGCACCCTCAGCGTTGGGGATGACCACTGGCTCGCTACCTTCCATGACGGACATGCAAGAGTTCGTTGTGCCCAAATCGATGCCTAAAATTCTGCTCATACCTCATGCTTAGCAATGCTCGTGCCCCGGCTTCTATTTATTATCTAGCAATTGATCATCTGATGTTTACAAGATAATCGCTTAGCCCGACGCGCAATTGCCCCACTTATTTCGAGCCACGTTGACACATCGCGGCCACCCGCTCTGTCACAGTGCGACAGGAAGCTCGCATTGATAAACTGCGTTCTCCAACTATCATTTCCGATATGGAAACGCTCCACGTGCCTGAAACCGTCCCAGTGATGACTTTACCCAATACGGTTTTCTTTCCTCAGGCATTGCTGCCGCTTCATATTTTTGAGCCGCGATACCGGAAGATGCTGCGGGACGTGTTGGCCGCCGACCGGATTTTTGCCGTGGCGCATTTGGATATAAACCGATCGAAAGTCGAGGAATCCGCCGAACCTTTGCACCACATCGCCTCGGTCGGAATCGTCCGTGCGTGCCAGAAAGATAAAAACGATACGTCGAATCTTCTCCTCCAGGGACTCTGCCGCGTCGAAATCAAAAAGATTGTGCGCGAAGATCCCTATCGCGTGATCGCAGTGCAGCCGATCCCCACCGTCGCGGGAACTCATCACGCCGAATTGGAAGTGCTGCGGCTGGAGGTCATGAAATTACTCAACTTGCGCCGGCGTTTGGGAACACCGGTCCCCAAGGGCATGACTCAGTTTCTCGAAAGCATCGACGATATCGACGCGTTT
>JAYVMJ010000163.1:0-4650 GCA_043759025.1 Verrucomicrobiota bacterium
GTGGTTGCTCTTTTTTGGTGTCTCCGGACTCGGATTTGCGCTCTTTTTCATCACCGCGCTTTTTGGCCGCGTTTGGTGCGGATGGGCCTGTCCGCAAACCGTTTTTCTCGATCACGTGTTTCGCCGGATCGAACGTTGGATCGACGGAGACGGCGCGGCGCGGCGCGGCGCGCGCTGGCGGTTGCGCCGATGACCGCCCGTAAATTCGCGCGGTGCGTGGGGAAACACCTGCTCTACATTCTCGCGGCGCTGGCGATCACGCACCTGTTCCTGGCCTATTTTGTCAGCATCCCGCAACTCTGGCTCTATCTCCACGAAGCGCCCGGCGAACACTGGGCCTCGTTTCTCTTCGTATTCGTGGCGGCGGGTTTGCTCTATTTCAATTTTGCCTGGTTTCGCGAACAGCTCTGCATCGTCATTTGTCCCTATGGTCGCTTGCAATCGGCGCTGAGTGACGACCACACGATGGTGATCGGTTATGATACGGCCCGCGGCGAACCGCGCGGCCGGCTGGGAGTGCCCGACGCCGGCGCGTGCGTCGATTGCAACCGCTGCGTGGCCGTCTGTCCGACCGGGATCGATATTCGCCACGGCCTTCAACTCGAGTGCATCGGATGCGCAGCCTGCATCGACGCGTGCGACGAAGTCATGACCAAGGTGCACCGACCGACCGGATTGATCCGCTACGATTCGCTGTCCGGTTTCGGCGGTGGGATTACCCGTTGGTTTCGCGCCCGCACGTTCGTTTATGGCATCCTCCTGCTTTGTGGAGCGGCGGTCGCAACGTTGGCGTTTTCCAACGTCAAGCCGATGAATTTCCAGATCTATCGCATGAGCGGCGCGGCGTATTTTGTCGGCGCGGACGAGGTCAGGAATCAATTCATGGTTCGCGTGGTGAGCAAAAGCACGCGGTCGGAAACCTTTGTCGTGAGTACGGTCGGGCTGCCGCCGGGCGTGCGGCAAACGGGGTTCGCTGCCCCGGTGACTATCGCGCCGATGGAGGAATCCGTCAGCCCGCTTGTTTTGCTCGTCGAGCGCAAGCAGTACCGCGGCCCTTTCAATTTCACCGTCAAGACAACCAATCCATCCACTGGGTTGGTGCTTTCGCACGAGGTCGAATTCATGGGGCCTGACGCCAAATTGCTGGAGGAGGAAGATCTTGAAAAAGGCATCAAGCGCTAAGCTCTGGATCTTTGTGTGCTTTGGCTTCGCGTGCTTGATCGCAGTGTACGTCGTCATGTTCGAGGTTTCACACGCGGCGCAGATTCGCGACGTCCCGCTTGCGACCGGAGGAGCGACGCCATGAGCGCGGAACTTGCCGGCATTGCCGGGCCCGGGACGGCGTTCGCCGCCGGACTCGTGACCAGTCTGCATTGCGCCGGAATGTGCGGCCCGCTGGCCTGCGCACTGATGCCAGCCGGTACGCGCGGTGATGCGGATCCGCAGGTCGTGAGCACCGTTTATCACGGTACGCGTCTGTTTAGTTATGGGGTGCTCGGTGCGGTGGCAGGCGGCGTGGGCCGGTTTCCACTCTGGTTGATCGGGGAGAGTTTTCTCCGTTATCTGCCGTGGTTGTTGGTTTTCTTCTTCATTGCGGTGGCGCTCCGGCTGGACCAGCGGTTGCCGAAACCGCTGCTCCTGGCCCGCGCGCACCGGTGGTTGTCGAGCCGATTGCGCGGCCGGTCACGCGTGATGGCGGCGGCAGGGGTTGGCCTCGGGACGCCGCTGTTGCCGTGCGGTCCGTTGTATTTCGTGCTCTCGCTCGCGTTGCTGGCGGGATCGGCGGTGCGTGGCGCGGAAACGCTGCTCGCATTTGGCTTGGGCACCGTACCTCTGTTGTGGTTCGCGCAGCATAATTACGGCTGGCTCCGCGTGAAAGTCGGCCCGGTGCGTCTGGCGCGCGTGCAGGCGCTTCTCGCGTTCAGTGTTGCGGCGATTCTGGTGTGGCGCTTGCGCGGCACGCTTGGCCTCGGCGGTCCGGGCGTTGCGGATTTTGCCTGCTTCTGACCGTGAGTGCGATTTTGCCGGATTTGGCGGATGGGGCTCCGAGCCCGATGGTGCGAGTGCGTGGACTGCGTGCCCCGCAAGCCGACTCCATCCGCCATTGCCTTCATTGCGGGGTGCCACTCGCGGGCACCGCCGCGCACGAGTCGGGATTTTGCTGCGCGGGTTGCGGCTACGTTTATCGCCTGGTTCATGAACACCACCTCGACGGTTATTATAAAATTCGGGACGCGGTGGTTGCGCCGGTCGATCCGTCCATTTTTCAGGCGCGGGATTTTACGTGGTTGGCGGAATTGCAAGCGACCGCGGAAAATGCGCCGCGTACGCCGGAGCTGGAACTCGAAGTGCAGGGCATTTCCTGCGCGGGCTGCGTCTGGCTGATCGAGCGATTGTTTCATCAGCAACCCGGCGCACTCCACATCGAGACCGACGCACAGCTCGGGCGGTTTCGGTTGCGCTGGACGAAGGGTGAATTCCATGCCCGGCAGTTCGCGCGGACGTTGCACTCATTCAACTACCTCGTCGGTCCGCCCGGCGAGGAGGCGGAGGAGCCGGAGAGTCGCCGGCTCGGGCGGAGGATCGGACTATGCGCGGCATTTTCGATGAACGTGATGCTGTTCACGTTGCCCGTGTATTTTGGCATGACAGCGGACTTCACTTACGCGCGCTTGTTCGGTCTGCTTGCGATGACCTTCGCCACTTTCAGTGTGCTCAGCGGCGGTGTTTATTTTCTAAAACGGGCGATTCGCGCCCTGTGTGAAGGAATAATGCATATCGATCTCCCGATCGCTGTTGGTATTGCCGGCGCCTATCTCGGTTCGGTCTACGGATGGTTAAGCGGTCGCGGGGAACTGATCTACTTTGATTTTGTTTCCGCGTTTATTCTGCTGATGCTGACGGGACGGTGGGCGCAAATCGCCGCAGTGGAACGCAACCGGCATCGCCTGCTCCGCGGCCGTTTCCAACCGCGAAAGGTGCGGGTCGATTCGCCGGAAGGTGTCATCGAACGTGCGGTGGAAGAATTGTCGGTGGGTAACGTATTCTTTGTCCGACCCGGAGAAGTACTGCCGGTGGAAGCGTGGCTTGATTCCCCCAATGCGACACTCGGCACCGCTTGGATTGACGGCGAATCCGAAGCGCGCACCTTCAGCCGGGGGGCACGTATCCCGGCAGGAGGGATCAATCTTAACCGCGCGGAAATCAGCTTGCGCGCGGCGCAACCGTGGAGCGAGTCGCTCCTCGGACAATTGCTGCGTCCCGCGCAGCGCGACGTTCATCGCGACGCCCGCCTTGAACGCATCATCCGTGGTTACCTGATCGGCATTTTTCTCGTGGCAACTGTTGCCGGTATCGGGTGGTGGCTGGCGACACAGAGCGCCGCCCGTGCATGGACCGTGGTGACTTCCGTGCTCGTTGTCTCATGCCCATGCGCAATCGGGCTGGCCTTTCCGTTGGCGGACGAAATTGCGACTCTCAGCCTCCGCCGGCGGGGGATATTCATCCGTGAAAACGATCTCTGGCCTCGTTTGGGGAAAGTGCGAAAAGTCATCTTTGACAAGACTGGCACGCTCACGCTGGAGCATCCCGTATTGCAAGAGGCGGAGGTGTTGACGACGCTCACGCCGGAAGCTCGGGATGTCCTGCTGACGCTGGTGCGGGACAATCCCCATCCGGTGTGCCAAAGCCTTTTCGGAACACTCCTTCTGACTCCTTCAGTATCTCTGAACACTGCAGTTCCGGGAAATCTCAGCGAGGAAGTCGGGCTGGGCGTTATTTTGCAAACGGACGCGTCCCGCTGGACGCTCGGGCGGCCGGGCTGGCGGGGAAAGAAAATCGACGCCTGCGCTTCGTCGTATTCAACGGCTTCCCAGGGAAGCGACGCAGAATTAGCTCGCGACGGAGTGGGGCTCGCTTGTTTCCGCTTCTCTGATTCGGTCCGTCCCGGGGCGCGGGAGGAAATTTTGGCGCTGCAGAAACGAGGATTGGCAACTTACATCCTCAGCGGTGATCGGAAGGAAAAAGTTGCGGCGATGGCTGCGGCGCTTGGCGTCGCGTCTGAAAACGCGATCGCTGGCGCGACTCCATTTCAAAAAGCCGGATGGGTGCGGGCGATAGACCGGCACGATACGCTCATGCTTGGCGACGGAGCCAACGACAGCCTCGCCTTCGACGCGGCCTTCGTTCGCGGCACACCAGTGATTCACCGGGGTGTCTTGGAAAATAAGGCTGATTTTTACTACCTCGGCCAGAATCTGGCGGCAATGAGGCTGCTCTTCGAGGCCGACGAACAACGCCGACGCGTTCAACGCCGACTACTTTTCTTTTCTGTTACCTATAATTTCATCGCCGTGGGTCTTGCTGCAACAGGACGGATGAATCCGCTGATCGCAGCCGTGTTGATGCCATTGAGTTCGATCGCGACGCTCGGCATCGTAATCGGTGGCAGTCGGCAAAACGATTCCGGGCCGTCGGCTGCGTTTGCCTCAGTGCAAGCAATTGTTTCCGCAGATTTGCCTGATTAGTAAACAACCCCGGGGCTTGCCCCACAGGCGCTAACTTAATGAGATTTTAGCCAGAAGTTCCGTGGCGTGGTTAATGCGTCCTTCGGTGCGAACGTCCCGGAAAGCAGGAAAGATGCGCTGCAAT
>JAYVMJ010000164.1:0-2737 GCA_043759025.1 Verrucomicrobiota bacterium
ACGACCGGGACGCACAATTTATCTGACTTTGTATTGGAACGCGGCGGGCATTGTGGTTTACCAAGTAATCATGGAACGCATCCCGTATCTCGGGCACACAATTCATAAATGGCAGGTCGGCGCCTCGTCTTTCCTCGCGGCCCCGGAATTGGGCGCACGCTTGATGAATTGGAACGTGACACTCGGCGATGGCAGCATCCGGGACATCATTTACTGGCCGGAAATCGATACGCTCGACAACCTCGCAGGCGTGCGCGGAGGGAACCCGATCCTCTTTCCGTTTAGCGGTCGGAGTTACGATCGCGGCGAAATCCATCATTGGCGCTCCGATGACGGACAGCGCCGACCGATGCCAATGCATGGTCTCGCACGCCAGGGAAAATTCCGCACGACCCGCCTCGACGAAGGCGGGTTTTCCGCCCAGTTCATTCCGGACGAGGCCGCGAAGGCGGCGTATCCCTACGACTACGAATTTGTCGTCAGTTACCGCTTCGATCCGCTGAGTCTTTTTGTCGAATTGCAGTTAACCAATCTCGGCTCGTCGCCGATTCCGTGGTCTGCGGGACACCACTTCTATTTCACCCTGCCTTGGAGCGCAGGCCGCAGTCGAAAAGACTACCTCTTGGAAACTTCCGCGACAAAATACCTGCGGAGGGACGATAACGGCGCATTGATCGACGGACTGCGGGTTAACTCCAAGGAAACCCTCGATAACCCGCATCTTATCGATCTGATCCACACCGGCCTTAAGCGGGACGTCTTCGCGGTCACTGAGACCGCGACGCAAAATCGCCTGCTCTGCCGAAGCGGCATGGCGCATTCTTCGCCAAAAGACTTGGCAGTAGTGAGTTGGACAAAGGACGAGAAATCACCCTTCTATTGCATCGAGCCGTGGATGGGGCCGCCCAACGCCGCCGAAACCAAAGTTGGCCTCCACACGGTAGCCTCGGGCCAGACGCAAAAATTCTACGTGGAAATTCAATTGAGTTAATCACGGCAATCGCCGAAATCCGCTATTTTCCCCGTTACTTTCTCTCCCCTTCAACGTCTCACTTTCCATGTTCGATATCGGCGGCCCAGAGCTAATGCTCATCCTTTTTATCTTTTTGCTCCTTTTCGGCGCAAATAAAATGCCCGAATTGGCCAAGGGCCTCGGCAAATCCATCAAGGAGTTCAAAAAAGCCGCCAGCGGAGTGGAAAACGAAGTCCGGCGCGCGATGGAAGAAGACCCACCGGCGCCACCGGCACCAAAGAACGCCGTTGCGATTCAGCCGGCAGCGAAGCCCGATAATCCCGCGCTCCCGCCCGCGTCAGCCGATTAATGTAAAGCTGGGAGCGTACGGCGCGGAGGATTTCTTAATCGAAGATTTTCCCCCGATTAAAACGCCACACTGCGACGGTCATTATGATGGCCGTAGCACCAAGCAGAAGGCCAAGGATCGGGGTAAGTTGGAGGAAAGTTTCGCCCGCCCATAATACGGCGTTAAACCCCTCGATCGCCCAATAAACCAATGTGAATTTGGCGATGTGTTGCATAAATTCCGGCATCAAACTGACCGGAAACCAAGCTCCACCGCACGCGCTCATGGTGATTACGAGCAAGGTGGACATGCTCCGTGCGGTCTCTGCCGAACCGCAGACCGCCGCGAGAAACATGCCAAACCCCGTGCATGCGGCGGCAACGCTGGCGCAAATAACGATCAAATTGCCGAGATGCCCGAATACATCGACCCCATACAAAAGGCGCCCGGCAAAAAACAACGCCATCAGCTGCGCCAACCCGAAGAGTACCCCGTATAAAAACCGGCTCCAAAGCAACTGTCCTCGTGTTACCGGGGAAGAAAGCAATCGCTGGAAAATGCCGGTGTTCTTCTCGTCGAAAAATGCCGCCGTGGAATTACTAAGGGCAAAGAGCAAAAACATCACTGCGTAACCGCCAACAATTCGCGTTGCATCCGGCGCCTTGACGTCGCGACCGACGACTTGTTCGGTTTCTATTTTTGCAATTTTCGACAGCATATCTCCGGATGTTGCGGAAGATTCACCGGGATTGTCCGCATGCGCTGATTTCATCTGATCAAAACCAAAATCGCCCTGCTCCATTTTCTGTTCGATCGCAGCCACATCGCCCCCAAAGGCCTGCGCGATGGACGCAGCCACGGAGTGATTGAACTGGGCGATTTTGGGAGCACCGACAAAGTTCCTCGCCCGCGCCTGCAGCGCTTGGCCGAGCAATTGCGGCACATTTGAAAAAATCGTCTTCTGCAAAATACCGTTCACGATCTGGCTTTCGATGTCATTGCGCGGATCCGCCAGCACTTTCAGCCGGACCCCGAATCTTTCCTCGCTGATGACGTCGGACGGAATAACCAGCGCATAACTAAACTGCCGGTCGCGAATCATGGGCCGCAGATCAGATTCCTTGAGTACGCGCGTGGTCTGGTCGGGGTTGACGAATTCGGTAATGACGCGAAACGATTTCTCCGTCCGCAAAGCGGCGGCCAATTTTTGCGCGGCGGGGTTGTCGCTTTCATTAACGACAGCGAGAGGAATACCGGTGGGGCCGCTGTTTGAGCGCCCCAACCCGAAAACCAAACCCACGACGTAGATGATGATCATGGGAACGGCGAAACTTAAGACCAGTGCGGCACGGTTGCGCCGGAGGTTGGCGAAATCCTTGCGGAGGAGAGTGAGAATGACGTGCATGGGAGAAAATTATTCGCGGATCGTGCGGCCG
>JAYVMJ010000165.1:0-5515 GCA_043759025.1 Verrucomicrobiota bacterium
ATCAATTACATGGGTAAAATGGGGCCGGAGAAAAACCACCGCTTGGGCGTGGTCGAACTTCCCCCCCCAGAGTCCGACCGACTCTGCTTTGGCACTGCCAAAATACTCCAGCTTCGCGATATCCCGCCAGCAACCTTGTACGTCGACATCCGCGCTTGGAAGTGCGGAGGAAAATGAAAAATGGTTGTTCCAAAATTCGTTCCACCAATCTCCGTTGAACCAACCGGCGATTTCTTGGGGATGGAGCTTTCCGTTTAATAGCATCCTATAATCGGTAGTGTGGAAATTCATCCAATACGAACCTCTCGCCACATTTTCACCCAGCTCGACTTGCGCATCATAAGCGAGAAAGTTCATTCCTTCGATGTCGATTCGACCTCGCGCCGAGGTCAGGTTAACGCCCCGGGAGTCGATTCGGCCAGCCGACACGCGGCTCGACAGACGTTTGAAATGCCATCCGTCTTCCAATACAGCTTTGGCCGTAACGTTCACCGGATCAGCAAAAACAAAGAAAGGTGCGGCGCGCGGAGTGTGTTTTTCCAGGATGCGGTTGATCACCTCCGGCGCACCCGAGCCTTCCAGATCGATTAAAGCGCTTTTCTTTTCTAAGTCTGCGGCGATCGCGAGGTTGATGAGCCTGCCGCCAATTAAAAGTGAAGTGGTGAGATTCACCGTCGGCCATCGCCTCAAGTCTGCGCTTAGAATGGGCGACGCGCCGGATTCGCCGTCGGCGATTATTGAACTACAGGTGAATCGCGCACTGATTGGGTGAATGGAAAATTCATCGGGCGCGACTCGCGCCGCGATCGTTGACCAAACATTTTCGAAACTCGCTTGAGTGCCAACCTGGATTGTCGGGGTAACGGCTTCGAGTTGGACAATTGTGTCGGCATCCAGCCCAAAGCGCACAGCAGCGATGACGGTCAATGCACCGAAATCAACCGGCTGCCCCAGCGGATGATGGGCGGAATCCGCGGTGAAGATGCATTTTGCCACGCCGCCGAGCGTGGGCTGGGTTTCCAAGTGCACGGAAAGTTGTGGCTGGTCGAACGCATCGAGTTGTTTCGACTTTAGGACAAGACTCCGACCAATCCGCAGGAATTTGGAGATGAATTCAGCCGGTAGGACTTTCTTTTTCCCCGGTGGGCGCCTTGGAATATTAACGTCGCCGGCGAAGGTCACTTTTAATGGTCCGAGCAGGCCGGTGAGTTGATCGATATGCCAGGTGGTTTCATCATGCCTGATTGAGCCCGTGAGGTTTCGAATTACCGGTTCCACCGTTCCGCTCGGTGAAAGCATGGCGGGGAGTTGTAACGTTGCTCCCTCCAGAATGATTTCATCGGGAATTGGGCGGCCCGACAGAATTGACCAGATGCTGCGGCGAAAATAAACCAAGCGGCTCACCAGCAGGGGTTCATTGAATTCCTTGGATCGCAGTTGCACGTCCTCCAATAATATTTTTCCGCCCGGATCAAGCCGCGTGCGGCCAAACTTGATCGTTAGATTTGCTTCTGTCAGGTTGCGCTCGACTCGACGGAGAACGAAATCGGGGACGGGTAATTCCCCGGCGATGAGAATATAAATCAGCGTTACCAAGCTTGCGCCAAGCGCCAGCCATGTCGCCCAGCACAGCAGAGTAACAAAACACGAACCGCAAAATCGCAGTCCCGGTTTGAACCACGACTGTTGTGAGGATGGCACGTTGGACCAGCGATTACGGTTTCGCCGAAGGAGTGGGAAGGGCGGGCTCCATTTGTATCGGGGAGGCCGAAGCCGCCGGTGTCACTGTGGACGCTGGCGTTCCGGGATCATTTTTCTCTCGGTAGGTGAGGGTGAAAATTGCATCAAGCAGTTCTTGCGTAATTTCAAACACTGCGCCGCCGAATTCGGCGGTGCCGGCAATTTGAGTGTTTCCGCCCAGTCTCTCCGTTAAGTACAGCGTTGAAGTCGGATTTTGCGTGGAGCTGTCTCCACTGGGAAACGCGAAATTCAAATTGAGGCGGTATTTCCAAGGACGCGGGCCATCGGTCGTATCCGCATGATCCGGGTTGAACTGATCCGCCGTAAACTCCTTGGCGCGCAAGGTGTGCAGATTCGTCAAAAGCGCACCGATCGCTTTACGCCGGTCTTCCGACTCGTTGGCGACGGCGAGGACCCAGGTGTTTTGTGTTTCACTGAGCTGTTTGACGTAGATGGATTTCCCTGAATCTTTTTCCGTGAGCGACAGTCCTTGGATTTTCGCTCCCTCGGGTAAGGTGCGGAGCAAGCGTTGCCGGTAGTGACGTGCGACGACAGGCGTGGCATCCAAAATATCGGGAAGAATCTGGTAAACGAACCGGGCATCAGTCGTTCGCGCAAATGCCACTCCCTTCTCCTGCCCAACTCCAATTTGAAGAGTAACAGTCCACGGATCGGTTCGTTTCGGTCCGCCGCCACTGCTTAAGTTGAGAGTGATTTCCCGTTCCGGGCGATTGAATCCCCAATTCTCGAGCTGACTCGCGGTTGGGGCGTCACTGAGATATTCGGTTTTCGAAAGGAGGCGGATTTTTTGCAGGAGTTCGTCGACGATCGCCGTGTCAGCTTGATTGGTCAAAGGCGCCTGTCCGCTGAGGCGAATCACGACTTGCCATTGAGGTGTTCCGGGAACGAGTTGCTGAAGAGTGAGTCCGGTTTCGTTCGGAGCACTGAGGGATATTGCAGTCACCGTCGGTATGTCAAAATCGAGGATGTGAGGATCGCGCAGCGCGTCCTGAGCGTTGCGTAGATCTTCGAGCAGATCGTGGGATATCGGTACGGTAAACACCACGGACTTACTTTCCATTTTTGCGTAATACTCCTTTGTGTTGCTCGAAGTGTCGCCGGGGGCCGATATACTTGGTCTGGAGTTCGACGGCACTGGATTTCCCAGCAGAAGAGTTTCCCTGCGAAGATTGCCCTCCAGCGTGATGCTCAGGCTCGGGGAATTGAGACCGGTCCGCTCAAGATCGGATGCACTCAGATCCGGAAAATCATCCGCTTTTAAACCATCCGTCAGGGCATTTATTGTCACCTCGACTTTGCTTTTATTTGCGCGGGCGGAAATTGGGGCTTCCAGTGACCAGCGCGCATTCGCATCGCGCTGAAGCCGCACCTTGAGCGCCGAAGTCTGAACGGTCATGGATCGGACTTCGAAAACCGGAATGGTGAACACGGACTTGGAGCGCAGAATGTCCAACGGAACCCCGACACTGTCTGCCAAGCTTCGTTTGACGACGTGAATGCGATCGCCATCGGGAGAGAGCAAGTAGAGCCGATTGGCGATTTCCGTATTGTCGCCGATCTTAGTGACATAATTTTTCCCGGCGGAAGTAAACGTCAGTGTGATCGATGGTTTTTCGAGGCCATATTCTTCTAGCGTCCGCCCGCTTTTGAGTAATTCCGCAACGGAGAAACTGGTGTCATGCTCAAGAAATTGCAGTTCGCTCAGCATTCGATTCACCGCATATGGATCGGCCGGCCATTCGTAAGGTTGGGTTAACCACCATGTCTCCCCCTTCCCCTCTTTCCGTTCAAGTTTAATGGTGGGGCCGTTTTGTACTGTTCGTGTGATGGAGTCGATAGTGGCTACTTCCGGACCGTAGACTCGTTTACGCGCCTCCATGACGGCTCGCTCGTCGAGCCGGGCTTTCTCGTAATGGAAAATATAATAGAAGAGAACGACGTTCAGGAAAAGCAGGACGATGGTGACTTTCGAGCGCATGTTGAGCGATTGGCTTTGGGGCTGAGGCCGTGGGTTGAGCGTCAGGTGCGGCGGGTCCAGTACACCACAAATCCAAGAATGGCGACGACGCCTGGAACAATGAGCAAAAGACCGAGCCTCAGGCGCATCAGCTCTTCCTGGCTGAGCGAAAGTTTAAAGCGCTCGATGGGGCGGACGGGAATGTTCAGTTTGGTATCGCGGTCAGCCGCCCAATCGACCGTGGCAAGGAAGAGGTTTAAGTTTCCAATGGTGAAAATGCGGTTGTTGGTCACGATGTCAGGTGTTCCAAATACGGCGAGACGCCCGCCCCGAACGCTCAGCGGCAGGTTGTTGGCGGGTTGGGTACGCTCAGAAATCACCATCACCCCTAGACGTCCTTTCAAGTCCTGGCCGGGGGTGTACGCAAAAGGAGGTCCGGAACGAAAATCCGATTCTCCCCAAGCTTTGTCGCTGGTGAGGACCAGCTTCTTCACCGTCAGACCATCGTTGGCGGAACGTCCGAGATCGTCACTCACGACCAGTGCCGCCGGACTGACAATCACCGGCGTTTTGCTGCTGATGACACTGTCTGTGATGTGGCTGACCGGGTCGGGAGCAAACGTCCACAAGCGCAGATCATTGTTTTCGGTTAAACTATTGGGATCCAAATCGACGACCACTTTGTCGTAGACGATTACGCCCCAATCGAAGAGCAAATCATTCAATCCGAAATTCCCCAACCCCGCGGACCTGCCGGGTTCCAAGAGCAGAATGACCCGGCCCGCGCGGGTTTGCAGGAAATTGCGCAGCATTTCCTGTTCCGACGGTTGAAAGGGCGACTTGGGCGCGGCTATAATGATCAGTCCGTGATCGGCGTCATCTGGGATCTTGGGGATCAGGCTAAGATCGAGTCCGGCGACCTCGTAGTTGCGCTGACTGAGTTCAAGGGCCAGTTGCGACAGCCCGCGCGTGCGGTTTACATCGTCCGGTCGCATTTCACCGTGTCCGGATATGAAATAAATCTTCTTCTTGCCTGGACTGGTCACATCCAAGATTCCGGCCGTGAGCACGGATTCTCCGAGAAACGATTCCTTGAGGAGTTTGGAGTTTTTTGCGCCGATGCGATAGAAGTCTGACAGGGGTATCACCCGACGATGATCGCCGCAAATGAGGGTTACAGTGTTCGGCCCAAGTCTCAGCTCTTCGGCTTCCTTTCGGTTTTGATAGACATCCACTTCCCGCACCGTGATTTTCCCCTTGGGATTGGTGCGGGTGATGTAGGTATATTCGCGTAATAGGCCCGTGATATCATGGTAGGATTGGGCCAACTCCTCGTTGTCGCCGTCGTCGGTGAGCGTGACGATAACCTGTACGTCCCGATCCAATCCTTCGAGGTAGGATTTCGTTTCTGCCGAAAGTGAGTGCTTATGGTTTTGGGTCAGATCAAACCTCCAGGCATGATTCAACGCGATGTAGTTCAAACCGCTGAAAAGAGCCAAAAACAGGACCGCTTGGAGCAGTAGGTTGGTCAGGCGAATCCACCGCGTGGCGCGAAAACTGTCGGCTAGATTCATATTTAGCTGTTCAGGGTTTTATACTCGACGCCGAGGATACTGAAGATGAGAGCGAGGACGCACCCTGTGATATAAAAAAACACCTCGCGGGTATCAATGACTCCGCGCGTGAAATCATCCACGTGATTCATGATCTGGAGGTAATCGACCGTGGCCTTTGCGGGCTGAAGAAATCCCGTATTCAGGGTAGCCGTCTGGTCGAGAAAGCGCAGCCCGAAGATCA
>JAYVMJ010000166.1:0-4659 GCA_043759025.1 Verrucomicrobiota bacterium
CTGGGAACTTTCGAAGTAAGCTCCCCGAAGACCACACCCACCTCCTAATTTTATTCGCTCGAATTCAATTGGTGACCGCGGCTCACGATGGGTTTCCGCCCGCGCGCATTGAGTCCGTCGATTACCGCCGCCAGTCTTCGTTTGCGATTGTCCAACTGGGCGAACATTTCCAACTGGCCTTCACCGCCCTCGACGTTGGAAAATTTCACACTCACCAGCCGAAGCGCACGTCGTTTGGTCCAAGCGGCTTTGAGCAGAGGCGTCACCATCGGATAAAACGCGCTCTCAAGATCGGTCGCCGTTGCAATACTTCGCGACGAAGAACTGTCCTCCATTCCGGGATAGCGCACCTTGACCGTAATTGTTTTCACCCGTTTGCCGTCTTCGCGAATTTTCGGCATCAGTTCATCGATCATTCGTTTGACGACGCGCTCAATCTCCTGAACGTCACCAATATCTTCGCCAAAAGTCTCCTGAGTTGAATACGATTTGGCGTCTTCATGTTCCATTTTCACCACGCGATCGTCCTCACCTCGCGCCATCCGCAATATTTCCGGCCGTGAGCTGCCAAATAGCGATTCTAACTCTCTCTCGCTCTGCTTGAAAAGATCGCTCACGAGTCGAATGCCAGCCGTCACCAACCGTGCTTCGCTTTTAGTTCCGACGCCCGGAATGACACCAATTTTAAGCGGCGCCAGAAACAAGGCTTCCTCGCCCGCTCGAACGATGGTAAAGCCGCGCGGTTTGCGCGCCTTGCTGGCGATCGCCGCGACCAATTTGTTGGTGGCAATTCCGAATGAAGCGGGGATCTGAATCTCGTTCCAAATTTGTTGCTGGAGGCCGCGAACCCGACTTTCGATCACCTCGATCGATTTAAAACCACCCAGCCCGAGATCGAGATAACCTTCGTCGATGGAGTTGCGCTGCACCAACGGCGTCAGCGTTTCGCAGAGATCGAACATTTGTCGCGATACCTTGCCGTACAATCCAGGGGTGTGGGGCAACAAGATCAGGTCCGGGCATACTTTCCGTGCGGTCTTCGTCGGCATCGGCGTATAAACGCCGCACGCCCTCGCTTCGTAACTGGCCGAGGAAATAATCCCGCGTTCCCGTCCGCCTACCGCGCACTTGGTGCCGCGCAGCTCTGGCCGCAACGCCAGCTCGCACGAGACAAAAAATGCGTCCGCGTCGAGGTGAACGATGAGCGGAAGGTGCGACATGCCTCATTGTTGTAGGCCGTCACACCGGCGCGATCCAATCACAATTTCCGGTTCTCTCCGCGAATCGGACAGGGTTTCCGCGCAAATATCAGATTTCCTTGTTCTTCTGTTTGGCGCTATCCTTCACCTTTAAGTTCCTGAGTTGATTGATGCCCAGTTTTTCAGCGATCACGCCGAGTTTGTCCGCACTGATATTGCCGACCACGTTGATGAAAACCGCCTCACCATTCTCGTTCAACACCGTCACCACCACCCCGTCTATAATGTCATCCCCATGCTGTTTGACGTGAACGTTTACGTCGCCGCCGCCTCTCCCATCGCGAATTGTCGCAACCTGGGTCCACCCTTCGGATTCCAATTTGTGGCTGAGCGCCCTAATTTTCCCGACGGTGTCAGCGCGATTTGAATCATCCGTGCCGACGACATTAATCCGAATCTGTCGGAGGTTACCGATAAGTTCGGCAGCGTCGGAGTCCTGACAGGACGCAATTTTCGCCGCAAATTTCAACATGCCTTGCGACAGATTCAGCTCCACGAACTGACCGTGCGCAGAAGGTGCGAGGCGACCGAAATCCACGAGCCCGGCGTCAGTTTCGCCGGCAAATGAGGAAACAACGAACGCCAGCGACAATGTCGCGACGGCAATGGAAAAAATGATCAAGTTTTTCATGGGAGGATTAAATGAGCAGGATAAATTCCGGCTCTCTTAAAACCCGCGAAGACCCCGCAAAGTTGCAGGAAACGAAATTTGTTTGTCAGACCGAAAAGCTCTGCAGCCTCCATCGCACCCTTTCTACCCGACAACTTTGCCGCGGGACGTCCCACCTTGCTCCCATTTGCCGTTCGTCACCGAAGTTGCCACCAAAGCGTCTTGGAGCAACGACTGCGCGTCACTGTTAGCGGGCTGCAATTTCAAAGCCTGGTTTGCCGTCTCCGCCGCGTCGGGAGCTCGCGAAGCGGCGAGATAAGCGCGGCCGAGCGAAAGCAACAAATCCGGGCGATCCGGCTCCAAATCACTCGCCGTCTCGTGGGCAAATACCGCCGTCTCGATCCAGCCGAGTTCCGTCGCAGACTGACCCAGTAAATTAAGGGCCGCCACGCTGTGCGGGTCGCGCCGCAGCAATCGTTCCGCCGTGGCCAACGCACTGCGCGGGTCGTCTTTCACCTTGAGATTACCACTCAGCAAAAACGGCGCGTTGGACACAGCGCTCACCCATCTCGAAACCAAGCCGCGCCGGACCGCCGCGAACTTGAGCTGTGCGGCGCGCTCCATTTTCCGCACCTGCAGACAATCCGACTGCGCGGCCAAAACCGCATGACACAACTCCAACGCCTGTTCGGGCCGCCCACCATCAAGGGCGGAACGGGCGCTTTCCACCTGTTTTTGAAGCTGCGAATCGAGGGCGGTGACGGGAGTTTCGGACATCGTATGATTACACGGAGTCAGCTTATTCGTCAGGATGCGATCACTTCCAATTCGCTCCGGACCGCCTGGATCAGTCGATCCATCGCCGAGTGAACCGTTGCCTCGGTCGGCCCCTCGACCAGCAAGCGAAGCTTGGGCTCCGTTCCAGAATACCTGACCAAAACGCGCCCGCTATTTCCCAACTCTTGTTCGATCGCTTTGATGACTGATGACAGGGCCGGCAAAGTGTTCAGTGGTTTTTTTTCACGCACCTTCAATGCCGTGGAATGTTGCGGGAACTTAACCAGACCGCGCCGCAATTCGGAAAGAGGTCGCCCGGTCGCGAGCATCACCTCGATGACTTTGAGCGCGGCCACGAGCCCGTCTCCGGTTGGGGAAACATCCGAACAAATGACATGCCCTGACGATTCGCCGCCGAGCGATGCTCCTTCCGACAACATGCGTTCGATCACGTAGCGATCACCCACTGGCGTCCGCACCACGCGTCCGCCGGCCGCTGTCACCGCGGCCTCAACGCCCAGATTGCTTTGAACCGTCACCACGAGCGTCTTATTGCTCAATGCGCTCGTTTGAAGGGCGTGTAACGCGAGGATGGTCAGGATCTCGTCGCCATCGAGAACCTCACCCCGTTCATCGCATAAAATGCACCGATCACCGTCGCCATCATGCGCGATGCCGATTTTTGCCCCATGAAGTTTAACCGCTTCGCACATTTTTTCCGGATGCTCGCTGCCCACGCCGCGATTGATGTTTAGCCCGTCAAATTCGGAGCCGATCGCAAATACGTCGGCCCGATAATCCTTCAAAGCGCGCGAGCTGGTGTGGACCGTGGCCCCGTTGGCGGTATCAAGCACAATTTTCCACCCGGCAAGGGTGGTTGGAAGAATACGGTTCATCGCAGCGAGGTAATCCGCCACGCCGTCGGCCGGTTCCAACCTTGAATTCCCTCCATTCGTGCGGTTCTCCGGAATAAAAATTTCAATCGATGCTTCCTCCTCGTCGGTGAGCTTAATTCCATTGGGGCCAAAAATTTTGATCCCATTATCACCGGCCGGATTGTGGGACGCCGTCACCACGACACCGAGCACCGCCGTTTGAATCCGAACGGCTCGCGACACTGCGGGCGTCGGCAAAACCCCAAGTGACACCGGCGAAAAGCCGACCGAGGCAAGTCCATCGGCGAGGGCCCGGGCGAGCGACGGGCCCGACACGCGCGTGTCGCGGCCGATCAAAATGCGCCCACTGGCGACGCCTTTCCCTTGTAACCAACGCGCAGCCGCCGCGCCGAGTCGCCACGCAAATTCTTCGTTCATTGTGGCGCTGCCATAAGGCCCGCGAACTCCATCGGTTCCGAAATATTTTCTGGGGGATGACATGTATTTAGCTCCGGTAAAATTCCTTGGTCTCGGCAATTTTCTTCTGCACCGCGCCACCGACCAACAATTCCCGGGCTGGTGTGATGCCGTCGCGAATGGTCGGAACGCGACCCACGATGTAGAGGCCGACCGCGGCGTTCAGGACAATCGTATCAACCAAGCCCGCCGGGCCGCGTCCGGCGAGAATCGACTCAACGATCGCGACATTGGCAGTGACGTCGCCACCGATCAGTTCCGAAAAAGGAGAAGCCATCAAACCGAAGTCCTCGGCCCGCCAGATGGAATCGATCTCCCGCAAGCGTCCGACGCCGCGCACTTGATTCGACGTTGCGACCGTGAGTTCATCGATGCCTTGACCGGTACCGATTACTCCATGGGCCACGAGCCCGGCTGACTGCCCGAGTTTTTCAAGGGCACCGGACATCGCATTGACCAGCGGCAACGAAGCAACGCCGAGCAGAATATGGGCCGGGCGGCCAGGATTAATCAGCGGTCCGAGAATATTGAAAATTGATCGCTGTCCCTGCGCGGCCAGAGCCTTGCGAACCGGCGTGATGTTTTTAAACGCAGGATGATAGTTAGGGGCGAAAAAGAACGCGTAACCAAGATCCTTTAATGCCTGCCGGGATTTCTCCGC
>JAYVMJ010000167.1:0-9297 GCA_043759025.1 Verrucomicrobiota bacterium
CATCAACGCTGCGGTCACGACCAGCACGATGTGGGAAAATTCCACCCGCGGCATCCGCGTTCGCGGCAGGCAGATACTCGCGAGGAACAACACCAACAACGAAGAAAAAAGAAAAAAGACCCGCGCAATCTGGCCCGCCAGGCTCAACCGGATAAGACCGCCGAATAATTCCTCGCCACCCCGGATTTCGCCGAAATTAAAGCAAACCCCGACCAGCACGACGACCAGCGCCAGCACAGCCACCATCGGGATAAAACGATGCTGGTCTTTCGGGAGAATGATTTCCAACACCAGTAATCCGAGCGCAGCGCAGGCGAGAATCATTTCCGGCCCGATGGCCCACCATTGATTGGAGTCAGCGATTGCTTTGAGTAATTCCGTGGACATGGCGGCGGGAAATCAGCGGTGAAAGGAAAGTGGGGCGTCAGCCGCGGCGACCGATTCCGTCAGCGCCTGGTTGACCGGCAACGAAAGCGCACGCGGGTAAAAGCCGAAGAAAAGCAGCGTCGCGAGCAGGATCAGCGCCGGGAGGCGTTCCCACCAATCGAGATCCGCCGCCGGATGTTTGGCGAGCACCTGCTGGAGTTGCTCGCTGGGCTGGCCAAAAAATACGCGGGCCGCGGCGCGCAATCCGTAAACCGCGGAAATAATAATGCCCGACACCGCCACTGCGGTCATGACCGGGGAGAACTTCCACAGCGCGACAAAAATCGTCAGCTCACCCCAGAAATTGGCGAAGCCGGGCAAACCAATGCTGGCCATCGTCGCGGCCACGAAAAATGCCGCAAGGACGGGGGTTTTTTGCACGAGGCCGCCCATTTCGGTGAGATCGAAGGTATGGGTCCGGTGATGAATCATCGTCGCCAACATAAACAGGAGCGCCACGGAAAGGCCGTGCGCGAGCATCAACATCACCACGCCGCCGGAACCGGCAATCGAAAGGGTGGCGATGCCGAGAAAACAATAACCCATGTGCATCACGGAGCTGTAACCGAGCATCTGCTTGAGGTCGCGCTGCGCAATGGAGACGAATCCGATCACGAGCACGTTGCCGATGCCGGCAAGCAGGGCGAGTTTCCACGCCCAGTGCGCGGCGCCGTCAGGCAGCAGCGGAAGAGCGATTTGGATCAGCCCGTAGAGGCCAAATTTCTTGAGCACACCCGCGTGCAACATCGCCGCCGAACTCGGCGCTGCGCCATAACCGAGCGGAGCCCACGTATGAAACGGCCAGAGCGAAACCAGAATGCCGAAGCCAAACATCAGCAGCGCGAAGATATTGTTTTGGGCGACACCATGAATTCCCTGCATCGCAATCGCGCGCTTGAGTTCGATAAGATCGAAGGAATTTGCGCCGCTTCGCGTGTAGAGCGCGATCAGGCCGATCAGCGAGAGCATCGCGCCGACGGTCAGGTAGATCGTCATCTTCATCGCGGCGTAATTGCGGTCACGTCCGCCCCAGATTCCAACCATGATAAACGTCGGGATCAGCGCCAATTCGTGGAAGAAGTAGAAGAAAAAAACATCCACCGATGAGAACACGCCCAGCAATCCGCCGTGCATGATCAACAGGAGCATCAGGTAAAGTTTCAGGCGCTCGGCCCCGGAACGCAGCGCGTACAGCCCGGCCGCCAGACCGACGATGGCCGCAAGCAAAAACATCGGCAGCGCGATGCCGTTGAGGCCGAGTTTCAAGTTGATCCCGAAAGCACCGAGACCCGTGTCAACGCTGCTCAAGTATTGGTATTGTCCGCCGCCTTCCGCGGGAAACTGCCACCACAGCCAAAGGGCGATCAGCGCCGGAATGATGAAGGCCACCGCGGCGAGCTTGACGGAAAACCGCTTGGGCAGCCCGAGCGCAATGATCAGCGCCGCCACGAGCGGCGTGGCGATGGCGAGCTGCAGAAGTTGGGGATTACAGGAATTCACAGATTAAAATACGCCGGCGGCAAAGGCCCACAGGACCACCGCACCGAGCAGGAACCAGTAGACGTAAACGTGGAGACTGCCGGTATAAAGCGCCCGCGCACCGTAGCCGACGAGTCCGACCATTCCCGCGAATCCGCGGATGATGAGGCCGGCGAGGAAAATTTGATCGAGGAAGTTTAACAGCATCGCAAACCGCTGCTGGATTTTGGCGACGTAGTAATTGTAGGGGCGGTCGAAGGATTCCTTGAGCCATTCCAACGCGCCAAATAAGCCCGGCGCCTTTTCTTCCAGCGCATCGGTCGAGGCGGCTTGGTAGAAGAACCACGCCGAACCCACGCCCACGACCAAAATAGCGAGTGAGATGAGCAGCATCGTCGTATGCGTCGAACCCTCGGGTTCAGGCACCAATTGCGCGACCGATCCGGCCAGTTTGCCGAAAACTCCCGAGTAACCGCCGGCTACAGAAAGCGCGGCGAGCAAGAGCAGCGGGAGCGTCATCGCCAGACCGCTCTCATGCGCATGCGAGGCGTTTTCCGAGCGGGGCGAACCAAAGAAAGTAATCTTCCACATGCGAATCATGTAGAAAGCGGTCAACACCGCTGTGAACACGAGGATCGCAAAAACCGCAGTGTTTTTCTCCATCGCGAGATAGAGGATGGCGTCCTTCGAGAAAAACCCGGCAAGTCCGGGCATGCCGATGATGGCGAGCACGCCGATGGTGAAAGTGACAAAGGTAATCGGCATCTTCCCCTTCAATCCACCCATCTTGAACATATCCTGCTCGTGATGGCACCCGTGAATCACCGAACCGGAACCGAGGAACAAAAGACCTTTGAAGAAAGCGTGCGTGGTAAGGTGGAACATCGCGGCACCGACGCCAGACGCGATCACAGTAAATGCCATGTGCTCTAGTTGACCGCCATCTGCGTGAACCGTCATTCCGCCCAACCCAAACGCCGCGACCATATACCCGAGTTGCGACAGCGTCGAGTAAGCCAGCACCTTCTTGATGTCGCTCTGCACGATGGCGCAAAGAGCGGCGTACAGCGCCGTGATTGTGCCGATCCACATGATGACGTGGAGCGCTTGCGGCACCATCAGTGGTTCGATGCGGCAAAGCATGTAGATACCGGCCGCCACCATCGTCGCCGCGTGGATGAGCGCGGAGACGGGCGTCGGACCTTCCATGGCGTCCGGCAACCACACTTGCAGCGGCATCTGTGCCGACTTACCGACCGCGCCACAGAACAGGAGCAACGGAATCGCGGTGCTGAACACGTGGTGCTCGGCGAGCTCACTCAGGTTGACCGTGTGGTTCAGCCAGTAGCACATGATGATACCGAGCAGGAAACCGAAGTCGCCGACCCGGTTGACGATAAAGGCTTTCTTTGCCGCGTCGCTCGCGGATTGCTTCTCGCAGTAATGATTGATCAGCACGTAGGAACTGAACCCGACCAGCTCCCAGAAGATGAAAATCATGAGCAGATTGTCCGCGAGGACGATGCCGATCATGGAAAACATGAAGATCGACAATCCGCCGAAAAACCGGGCGCGGGCTCCGTCGTCATGCATGTAACCGAGGGAAAAAACGTGAACGCAAAATCCGACGATGCCGACAATCACGAGCATCAGGGCCGCGAGGTCATCAAGCTTAAAGCCAATGTTAATGGCAAAATCACCAAAACGAATCCACTCCCAAGAGGCCGGAAAATTGCGCGCGCCACCGAACAGCAGTTGCAGCGAAAACACCGCGATGACGCCGGCGGCGATCGTCGAAATCCAGGAAGCCAGCGCTCCGTGTTTACGCAGAAACAGCGCAATCAACGTCGCCGAAGCGAGTGGAACGAGCAGGGGGAGAATTGCGGTATTAACTGGGAGCATCGACAGAAGCAGGAGGTAACCACTCATTCACACTAATGAACACTAAGGCCGGAAAATTTGAAAGGCGGGCGTTCATTATTAGTGCTGATTAGGGTGGATGAGTGGTTAACCGGATTGATCAGTTTTTCAGGGTGTTCAGTTCCTCGACCGCGATCGTGTGCCGCTTGCGGAACAGCGCGACGATGATGGCCAGGCCCACCGCGACTTCGGCGGCGGCGATCGTGAGGACGAAAAAGACAAAGACGCTCCCATCGAGCGTGTGGTTGAACCGCGAAAACGCGACCAGCCCAAGCGTCGAGGCAATCAGCATCAGCTCAAGGCACATGTAGATCACCAGCGTATTCTTGCGCAGCAGCACGCCAAAAAAGCCGATGGCGAACAGCAGCGCGCTGATGAGGATGTAGGCGTTTAAACCGAAGGGAGTCATGATGCTTTATCCGTCACGGCAAACCGTTTGCTGAGCACAATCACGCCGAGCATCGCGATGAGCAGCATGAAGCCGACAATCTGCACGGGGAGCAGATAAGTCGTGAAAAGTTGCTCGGCGTAATTCTTCAGCGTCGGAATCGTCCCTTCCGCCGGAGTCGAGGGAAACATGCCGCGCTTGGTCAACGAGAGCACCCCGAGCAACAGCAACGCCCCGCCGAGGGTCGAAGCCGCAATGGTGGCCTTCTTGAACGGCTTTTGCGCGCCGGGAGTGGTATCGAGCAACATGATGATAAACAAAAACAGCGCGACCACCGCGCCCGCGTAAACCAGGAGCAAGACGAAAGCCATCAGCGCGGCGTCGAGCAGCACAAACAATCCGGCGACGCCGACCAGCGAAAGAAGCAGGAACATCGCTGCGTTGACCGCATTCCGGTTTGCGACGACGAGCAACGCACTGCCGACCGCCAGAAAAGTGAAAAGATAGAAAAGCAGATTAGGCATCGCGGGAAGTAGCGGGTAGCGAGTAGTGGGGAGTGTGTAGGCAAGGCAAGCCGAGCGCCACGTCTCCGTGATGCTCGCTGCTCGCTACTCGATGCTCACTACTTGGATTGCTCTCGTTTTTCATCAGTGCGCGTTGCCGTGTTCGGCGGCGTCCTTCTTCTTGTCCCATTTAAAATGATGGTCCGGCAGCGTGCCGCCGAGTTCGTAAAGCTTGTCCTTGTGATTCACCATCTCCTCGCGCGTGTAACCGGTCATCGAATACTGGCTCTGCAAAAAGATCGCCTCCTCGGGGCAGACTTCCTGGCAAAGTCCGCAATAAATGCAGCGCAGCATGTCGATCTCGAACGCCTTCGGGCCTTTCTCAACGTGCGCGCGGTCGGGCTCGTCGGCGGGAATTTCGCCGGGGGTGATGCGGATCGCCTTGGGCGGGCAGACGAATTCGCAGAGCTGGCAGGAAACGCATTTCTCCCGGCCGTTGGGATCCTTTACCAGCGTCGGAACCCCGCGATAGTTGACGGGAATCGCCGGACGTTGCTCGGGATACTCCATCGTCACGTTCGGTGCGAAGAAATGCTTCAACGTCACCCGCATCCCCGCAAAGATTTGCGGAAGATAAAGTCGCTCTGAGAGCGTAAGGGCTTTGCGTTCGACGACGTAGGACATGGCGAGATTAGTTTTTAACCACAGATAACACAGATGGACACGGATGAATCAGACCAGCACCATGGCTTGTCATTCTGAGCTCAGCGAAAAATCCACCTTGATTCACACCGGCGGAGATTGATCCTTCGCTCCGCTCAGGATGACGGGTGTTACTGATCTGTTTTCTATCAGTGATCATCAGTGAAATCAGTGGTTAATTTCGGGTCTGCACCCAGGCGATGATTAACGCGTAGATGATCAGGTTGGCAATCGCGAGCGGCAGCAGTTTCTGCCAACCGAGTTTCATCACCTGATCGTAACGGAAACGGGGCAGCGTCCAGCGCACCCACATGAAGACAAAGATCGAGCAGAGCACTTTGCCCAGGAAAATAACAATGGAGAGGATGCCAACAAACAGAGGGTGCAGCGCGAGCGGGGTGAGATGTGCCAGCCAGGCGACCAGCGCCGAAAGCGGGATCCAGGGCAGTGGATTCCATCCGCCGCAGAAGAGCAGCACGAACACGCCCGAACCGACGATCATGTGTGAATACTCGGCGACAAAGAACAGAGACCATTTGAACGCACCGTATTCCGTGTGGAAACCACCGACGAGATCCGCTTCGGATTCCGGCATGTCGAACGGCTGGCGGTTCGTTTCAGCGTAGAGCGCGATCAGAAAGATAATCGCGGAGAGCGGCATTCTAAACATAAACCACACGCCGTCCCAAGCAGGAAACAGGCCCGATTGTGCCTGCACCACTTTGAAGAGACTCAACGTCCCTTCCCCGCCCGGGGCGTTGATCCAAAGGAAAACCGGAATGACTGCCAGCGTCATGGAAAGCTCGTATGAAATGAGCTGGGCCGAGGCGCGCACACCGCCGAGAAAAGGATATTTCGAATTCGACGACCATCCGGCGATGATCAGCGAATAAACGCTCAGGGAACCGACGGCAAAAACCGCGAGAATGCCGATGTCCACATTAGCGAGAATGAGCGGCACCAGTTCGTGCGCGTCGTTGACGTAGGCCCCAAACGGCACCACCGCGACCGTCGTGAAGGCCGGAACCACGGCGAGCACGGGCGCCAATAGAAAATAGATTTTGTTAACGTGTCCGGGAATCGGGTCTTCCTTGAAGAGCATCTTTGCCCCGTCCGCCATCAAGTGAAACACGCCCAACCGTTGCAGGAACGGCCCGAGGATCGGAATCCAAGCGAACCAAAATGGAATCGCGCGATTCGGACCGGGACGACCCTGAATCCAAGCCGACACCTTGCGCTCGGCCAGCGACGACGCACCCGCGAGTGGGAAAATGACACCAATCACCGCGAGGCCCTTGATGACCATCTGCACGACCGGGTTGAGACTATTCCAAAATTCAATCATCGGGCTCGTGCTTTGGCGGTCGCGATCGTCGCGACGGTTGACGTAGGGCTGGCGCTTGCGCCAGGCCGCGTTTCAGGCACGCCACAAGCGGCGGCCCTACAAAATGCAAATGCCCGGGTAACCCGGCGGTCTGCTCCCAGCCCGGAATTGTGAAGCGTGTAAATCATGCGGTAACCGGTGCAGCAGGTTTAAAATGCAGGGTCTCACCCTCGGCGAAAGGCAATGCGGCCCATGGCGTGTCATCGAGCAACAGGCCGGTGGACGGCAGGTTTGCGAAGGTGATCGTGGCGAGCGATTTTACCTCGCCCGAAATTGTAGACCATAACGCGCCGAGATCGGACGAAAGCGTGGCACCACCCGCCGCCGCGAGCAGATTGCTCAACGTCACGAGATCGTCGCTTACGCCAGCCGGACCGGGAACGGCCTTCGAGAATTTCTGCAGGCGGAACTGCTGGTTGATAAAGGTACCGCTCTTCTCGAAAACCGTCAGCGCGGGGATAACCACTTTCGCGGCCTCGCTGGTGACATTCTGGTGCGTGCCCAGATAAATCACCGAAACCTTGGCGAGTTGCGCGGGCCTCAAACCGGCCGCGATAAGGTCTTCGCCGAGCGAGAGAATGGTGGCCACTCGTCCGGCGTCGATTCCGGCGGCGAGCGCGGAAAGTTTTTGCGCCGGCACTGCGCTGATCAAACCCGTGACCAACGCCCCGCGGACGTTCGGATTGCGGTCGGCGGACACGAGAATCCTGTCGCCCTGCCCCGCGCGACCGACGAGATGCACGACCGCCTTGAGGGCATCGGCCAGTTGCTTCGTTAAAAATTGTTCTTCAACCGAGCTGCGACCGGACGCCACAATCACCACTGAACCGGAATTGAAGACGCCACTTTGTGCACGCAACAAATCGCCAGCGGCCTTGAGGGCGATTTCGGGTGCCGTGGTCGAGCCGTTGATCGACGGTTCGATCAGGCGATCCACTGCTTTCACCTGTTTATATAAAGCGCGACCGGAATCGGCCATCCACGTATCGTTCACCCCGTCGTTCTGCCGCGGCGTGATCCGGTAAATGACACCCTCGCGACTCCAGACCTCAGTGTTCGCGCCGACGGACGACTCGGTGTCGATGCTCGGGGTTTGCTTGAGAAACCACACGCGCATCTTGAAACGAAAATCCGTGCTCGTGAGCGCACCGACCGGGCAGATGTCCACCGTGTTCAGCGAGTAATTATTCTCGAGTCGCTTGCCCGGGTAGCACGTCAGCGTGCTGTAACTGCCGCGATCGACGAAACCGAGCACGTCGTCCTTGGCGACCTCGCGGCTGAAACGAACGCAGCGCGAACAGAGGATGCAGCGTTCATCATCGAGCGTCACGCGCGGCCCGAGCTGGGTGCGTTTTGGCTTAACGTTCTTCTGTTCGACAAAGCGCGAATAGCCGCGGCCGTACGCGGTCGAGTGTTCCTGCAACCTGCATTCGCCAGCCTGGTCGCAAATCGGGCAATCGAGCGGGTGATTGATGAGCAACATTTCCGTCACGCCTTCGCGGCAATCCTTCACGGCGGCCGTGTTCGTGCGGATGTGCAGACCGGGTGAGGCGTTCGTCGCGCACGCGATCGTCGGGCGCGGCATCCAGTTGATCTTCTGCTTGCCCGTGGCCGGATCCATGATTGGCGCCTTCGTGGCGGGGTCGACGGCCGGCATGCCCATTTCGACCAGACACATCCGGCAATTGCCCGCAACCGTGAGTTTCGGGTGATAGCAGTAGTGTGGCACCTCGACGCTCACGAGGCGCGCGGCCTCGATCATGTTCGTGCCCTTCGGCACGGAAACATCCTTGCCGTCAACATTGACGGTCACGAGGTCGGGTTTGGGTGGTGCGATCATTACAGGATTTTTTTTAACCACTAATGGCCACTAAGGGAGCACTAATCGCCAAATACTGAAACGAGGGAAGCATTAGTGAGAATTAGTGTGGATTAGTGGTTTAATCTCAGACGAGTTCGAGCGAATCGTCGGACTTCGCGATTTTTTTGGTCTCGGGATAGCTTTTGAATTCGTCGCCGAACTTCGCGAGGAAGCTTTGCGTCGGCCAGGAACAGGCTTCACCGAAGGCGCAAATCGTCCGGCCGGGAATCTGGTCGGCCACGCCTTTCAGTAGCGCCGCATCTTCTGCGCGCGCGGTGCCGTGCACCATCCGCGTGGTGATTTTTTTCATCCACAGCGAGCCTTCGCGGCACGGCGTGCACTGACCGCAGCTCTCGTGGGAATAGAACGCGTTGATGTTGGCGAGCGCCTCGACCATGTTGACGGTGTCGTCCATCACGATGACGCCGCCGGAGCCGCCCATCGTGCCGATCATGCCAAGTGAATCGAAATCCATCGGCACATCCTCGACCCCCCAATCGTAGTCGACCATGTCCGCGCCGACCTTGCGCTTGCCCTTGAAACGTTCGCCAAAACGCAGGATCTTCGCGGAAGAGCCGCCGGGAATCACCGCCTTGAAAGTCCGGCCGGGCAAAGGACCGCCGCACACTTCATT
>JAYVMJ010000168.1:0-5136 GCA_043759025.1 Verrucomicrobiota bacterium
GGCCCGGGCGAACACGGGCGGGACGCCCGTGCCACGGAGGAGAGCATAACCGATCAGCGGCATGGTTGGCTTGGTTTCAATGCCTCGGGGCTTGCCCCGAGGATCTTTACTCTGTTCTCTGCGTCCTTTGCTTCCTTGGTGTAAAATGATCGGTCGACGGCCCCCGACGGCCATTTCGACAGACTCAAGGCGGTGTCGAAGGGGGCTGTCCAGCGGTGTTACTGGCAGCTGCTACGGGACAGAGACCGCGAAATCTTACCTAGCTGGACCCCAGCGGCTGGTCAGCGGATAGTAAATAAACAGCGGTCGTCCGACGACATCCTTGTCCGGGACAAAGCCCCAAAAGCGACTGTCTTCGCTGTCCGGAGAATTGTCGCCCATCGCAAAATAAGAATTTGCGGGTACTTTCACGATGTCGCCAAAATCTAGTAGTTCGGCCGCCCTGTATCCCGGATAAAGCCCCTCTTTCCGGGAATTTTTAGCGAAAGCCGCGGCTCCAGCGATGGGTTTTCCATTTCGATACAGTTCTCCCTCCTTGCCTAAGCCCTCGATCTGATCGCCATCGACAACCATTTTGGCTGGTTTGCGGACTTCGAGTTCATCGCCTGGTACGCCCACCAAACGCTTGATGTAATATTGATCAGTTTGTTTGCCGGTCCTCCGGTCCACCATATTCATGCTGTGAATATTTATAGTTTTGAAGACGAAGCCTGAACCGACCTTGGGCGGGAAAAAATTATAGGAGAATCGATCGACAAACAGCAGGTCTCCCGTTAAAATATCAAACGATAGAATCTTCTCGCCCTTCTTCACGCTTTTCCCGACTGGCACCCAGTAGACCCGCGCTTCCCCGGTACGATTGCCTTGGTGAACCAGTAGCGTCGATTGCTCCAGTGGTTGTGCCTGCCGGGCGGCCCTGCCCAAGGCATGGTATACGTCAGCGGAATTTCCGAAGAAAGCGTCCCTGAGAAGCTTATCGAAATTAAAATCAGCCGGAACTTTGACGGTGGCGGTCTGACCGCCCACGGAAAAGGTGAATTCCAGTTCGGCTGATGGGAAAATCAACAAGCTTCTTCCTTCAACTTCTGACGAAATTGCCCGCATCGTAGATTGGGGATCACCGAATGCGGCGATATACACTTGCCCGTCAGCAGGAGCAGTCGCCGAATAGTTTGTGGCGCCGAGCCTCGCCAGCCGCGAGACTTTGCCCAACACCCCGGGTTCCTCACCCGATTTGAAAATCTCCGCCGTCATACCGTAATAAGTGGGCCACATCGAATTCGTGGGAATCTTGAACGGCTGCACAAAAAACGCGCGCAGTCCGAGAATCACGATGGCCGCGACCAGGAAAAATTCGACGTTTTCCGTGATTGAGGAAACGGGATAAATGCGTCCGCCGGTATCGCGAAGAACCCCTTCCAGCGATTCGACCGACATCTTGAGTCTACTGGCGTCGGCTTTCTCCTTCAGTCGCAACTTCAGCTCGCTAATGGCATTCAGGAGTTCGTGCGTCTGACTTTCGTTAAGTTGATCGCGACGGTATTTAAAAACCCGGTCGGCCACTTCGAGCCAGTTTTCCGCGGTCTGGCGCATCTTTTTCTGTTCGGAATAAAAAAAACTGAACACGGTTTTATCGGAGGGTTAGCGGTTGGTTTCTAAATTTGAATATTTGCAACGGAATGACATCCATTAGCCTTTCACAAATACCCTGCTCTCCAACTCTATTTTGGAACACTGCACAACGTGGACGAAAGCATCGAGCGAAACACCTACCGCGGCGGGCCCCAGCGACTGGTTAACGGGTAGTAGATAAACAGAGGTCGCCCGACCACGTCCTTTTCCGGGACGAATCCCCAGAACCGACTGTCTTCACTGTCAGGGGAATTATCGCCCATCGCAAAATAGGAATAGCCGGGGACTTTCACGACGTCGCCGAAATCAAGTAACCCGTCGGCGCGATAGCCGGGATAGAGGCCTTCCTTGCGGGAATTTTTTGCAAAGGCTGCCGCTCCGTCGATGGGCTTTCCGTTGCGATAAAGTTCTCCTGCTTGGCCCTGACCGTCCAACGGGGTGCCGTCGGCTATTATTTTGCCTGGTTGGCGGACCTCGAGTTCATCTCCCGGCTTTCCGACCAAACGCTTGATGTAGTACTCCTTCATTTGCTTGCCGGTGTTCCGATCCAGCATTTTCGGACTATGAATATTCTCGGTTTTGAAAACGAAACCGGAGCCGACCTTGGGCGGAAAAAAATTATAGGAGACGCGATCCACAAACAACATGTCGCCCGTCAAAATATCGAAGGACAGGAATTTCTCACCTTTTTTAACGCTCTTTCCGATCGGAACCCAGTAAACCCTCGCTTCTCCCGTGCGATTCCCTTGATGAATCAGGAGAGTCGATTGTTCCAGAGGCCGCGCTTGTCGGGCGGCTTTGGCTAAAGCGTGGTATGGGTCACCGGCTTTTTCAAAGAACGCGTCTCTAAGAAGCTGATTAAAATTAAAGTCAGCCGGAACTTTGACGGTGGCTGTCTGCCCGCCCACGGAAAAGGTGAATTCCTTCTGGGCCGACGGAAAAATTAATAAGCTTCGTCCTTCAACTTCCGACCAAACTGCCTGCATCGTAGACTGCGGATCACCGAATGCCGCAATGTAGACTTGTCCATCAGCGGGCGCCGCTACCGAATAATTCGCGGCGCCGAGCCTCGCCAGCCGCGAGACTTTGCCCAACACCCCGGGTTCCTCGCCCGACTTAAATACTTCCGCCGTCATCCCGTAATACGTCGGCCACATCGAATTAGTGGGGATCTTGAATGGCTGCAAAAAATACGCGCGTAATCCGAGAATCACGATCGCCGCGACCAGGAAGAATTCGACGTTCTCGATGATCGAAGAAACAGGATAAATCCGCCCGCCGGTGTCGCGCAAAACCCCTTCCAGCGATTCGATCGACATTTTGAGCTTACTGGCGTCGGCTTTCTCCTTCAAACGCAACTTCAGCTCGCTCGTCGCATTGAGGAGCTTGTGCGTCTGGCTTTCGTTGAGTTGATCGCGACGGTAATTGAATACCCTGTCGGCCACTTCGAGCCAGTTTCCCGCGGTCTGGCGCATCTTTTTCTTTTCGGAGTAAAGAAAGCTGAACACGGTGGTGTCGGTGGGTTTAGCTGTTGGTTTTTAGCACCTGAATGAAGGCATCTGGTGGGATCGAAACCTTGCCGATAAGTTTCATCTTCTTTTTGCCCTCCTTCTGTTTATCGAGCAACTTCCGTTTGCGGGAAATATCACCGCCGTAGCACTTCGAGGTAACGTCCTTGCGCATCTCGCGGACGTTGTCGCGGGCAATGATCTTGCCGCCGATGGCGGCCTGCACGGCCACTTTAAACATCTGCGGCGGGATGATAGCGGCCAATTTTTCGCAAAGCGACCTGCCCTGCCCCTCGGCTTTGGAGCGATGCACAATGCTGGCAAAAGCGTCGACCGGATCGGCGTTAACGAGAATCTCCATCTTAACGAGATCCGACGCGCGGTATTCACCCAACTCGTAATCCATCGAGCCATAGCCGCGGGTGATGCTTTTCAGGCGATCGTTGAAATCGACGAGGATTTCATTGAGCGGCAACGTGCACGTCAGCATAACGCGCGCGCCGTCGAGCGTGTCGGTGTGATCGCAGGAACCGCGTTTTTCCATGACCAGCCCGAGCAGGTCACCCATGAACTCGTTCGGAATATGAATCGCGGCCTTGATGGTCGGCTCGGAGATCTCCTCGATGCTGGCGGGATCAGGCAGGTTGACGGGATTGTCGATATCGAGCACCTCGCCGTCGTGTTTCTTGACCTTGTATACGACGCTCGGGTAAGTGGAAATAATCTCGACGTCGTACTCGCGGCGGATGCGTTCCTGGACGACTTCCATGTGCAACAGGCCGAGGAAGCCGCAACGAAACCCAAACCCGAGTGCGACGGAACTTTCGCTCTGGTAAACCAACGAGGAATCGTTCAACCGGAGTTTGCTGAGCGCGACTTTTAACTTTTCGTAGTCGTCCGACTCCAGCGGATAAAGTCCGCAATACACCATCGGACGCACTTCCTTGTAACCGGGCAGCATCTCCGCCGCAGGTTTGTTCGCATGCGTGACGGTGTCGCCAACTTTGATTTCATCCACGCTCTTGATGTTGCTGACGATGTAGCCGACATCACCCGGTCCGAGCTCGGGACATTTGATCATGCCCGGGTGAAACATGCCGACTTCCTTGATTTCGGATTTCTGGCCCGAACTCATCAGCATCATCATTTCCCCGGCTCTGAAGCGTCCGGAAAAAACGCGCACGTGGGAAATCACGCCGCGATACGCGTCGTATTTCGAGTCAAACACCAGCATGCGCGTCGTCGGATAATCCGTCCAACGCGGTGGCGGCACGCGTTTCACCACCGCTTCTAAAATATCCTCGATGCCGATGCCCGATTTGCCGCTGGCGAGAATCGCCTCCTCGGCAGGAATCGTCAGGATGTCTTCGAGCTGCCGCATGCACAGTTCGAGATTCGCGCTCGGCAAATCAATTTTGTTGATGACGGGAATGACCTTCAATCCCTGCGCAAACGCCAGGTGCGCGTTAGCCACGGTCTGGGCTTCCACGCCTTGGGATGCGTCAATCAACAGCAGCGCGCCTTCGCAAGCCGCGAGCGAACGGGATACCTCGTACGCGAAATCCACGTGTCCCGGCGTATCCATCAAATTGAGTTTGTAAATTAGTCCGTCCTTGGCCGGGTAGTTCATCGTCACCGGATGCATCTTGATCGTGATGCCGCGCTCTTTCTCCAGATCCATCGAGTCCAGATGCTGGTCCGTCATCACGCGTTTCGTGATCGTGCTGGTGAACTCCAGCAAACGGTCGGAAAGCGTCGTCTTCCCGTGATCGACGTGGGCAATGATGCAAAAATTACGAGTTAATGGAGCGTCTTTCACTTAGGCAGGGAGTTCGGCGAATTCGGCAAAGCTTTTAACGATCCAGGATTTTTCGGTGCGTCGCGCCATGCCGGCAAGCACGCCGCCCGGACCGCATTCCCAGAATTCCGTGGCACCGGCCGCTGCGCAATTGCGCATGCAGTCTTCCCACAACACCGACGACACGACCTGTTTGAC
>JAYVMJ010000169.1:0-4636 GCA_043759025.1 Verrucomicrobiota bacterium
TGCGCTTCATCCGCGGTGTTGCCGACCTCGCCGGTAATAAGAATTTGCGCGGCCGGAATACCGCGGCGCACGGCCTGTAGTTTCGAGTCTTCCCCCTCGAATCGTTCCCTCCCCTTCCATGGAATGCGCGCTCCAGTAAAGACCAACCACGGCGCTTTGCCGGCCTGCGTCAGCACGATGCCTGCCTCGAGTCGCTCCACGGTTTCAGTGAGGTTCGGCAACATCCCCTCGGCCACTGGCGGACCGAAAATTCCACCCAAAACCACGATGGCATCGGCCGGCTCAACCCGAGCGATCGCTACCGCCGGATAGCGCGATTCCAATCCGCCAATCATCCGGTCGCCCACGAAAGGAACGCTGGCGAAATAGAGGATCGCCAACGCCACCCCGACCGGCCAGCGGCGCTTTCGCAGCAGCGCATAAACCAAGAGCAGCACCGTCACGCCAAGCGGCAGACACAACGACTGCAGAATTTTGCTTAGGAACAACATGGTGGAAAAAAGGTAATGGTCAGCGCGGCATTGGAACGACCAACCGGCCCTTGATCAACGCCTGCTTTTTCGCGCGGGTGAGTTGCTTTAGTTGGTACTCCCGACGCAACGCCTTGGTCAAACTCATGGGCCCTTCTTGATACACCACCCGAACCGGCAGCCGCGGTCGGGTGTACTTTGCGCCTTTGCGCGCGTTGTGGATCGCCAGCCGTTTTTCGACGTCACGCGCCGTTCCGATGTAGAATGTCCCATCAGCGCATTTCAAAATATAGACGAACGCCCGCTTTCGCTTCACCACCATGAGAGTGGGATGCCAAACCTGCCCGGAAAGTCACGCATTCACTCGCAATTCGCTTTCTCCCGTCACAATAAAACGTAAACCTTCGCGCAGGCGGGCTCTTTCCCTTCAATCTGAATGAAGCTCGCTCTTCCCTCGCAACCGCAGCAATGCTCGCGGCGTCTTGACCCCTATGAAACGTCTTCCCCTTATCATCCTCGCTATTCTGGTCGTGGGCTCAGCCGGGTTTGGACTGTCCCAACTGGAAAAAGTGCGAAAGCTGACCGTGGACGCGTCCGCATGGGACGGCGAAAAAGGGGCGCTTCAAAAGAAGATTTGGGAGCTGCAGCGGCGCATCGGGGAATTGGAACGAAGTCACACGGCGGGAGCCGGCGGTACCGCGGCAGCTGAGGGTGAATCGCGCGGGCGGAACCCCCAGCAGATCGGAGAGGTTGATCGGCCTGGTCAACGCGGACGTCGCGCCGATGGCGCGCGTTTTGAAGCGGTAATGGCCAACCCCGATTTCCAGAAACTCATGGCCGTTCAGCAAAAAGGCGCGTTGGACGGACGCTATTCCGGGCTATTCAAACAACTCCAGCTCTCGCCCGCCGATCTCGAGAAATTCAAGAATCTACTCGTGGAGAAACAATCGGCAGTCATGGACGTGATGGCGGCGGTGCGCACTGAGGGCCTGTCGGGCCGCGACAATCGTGATCAAATCAAGCAGCTCGTTCAGGACGCCCAAAACGAGGTGGACGGCACGATCAAGTCAACCTTGGGCGATGCGGCCTATGCCCAGTATCAAAATTATGAAGCCACCCAACCGCAACGCGCCGTCGTATCGCAATTGGAACAGCGATTGAGCTATTCCCCCGAACCGCTCACCGACGCCCAATCCCAGCAATTGGTGCAAATCCTGGCCGAAACCACTCCGACCAAGGAAAATTCGGTCCGGAACGGGGGGATCGGCGGGTTTGCCATGATGGCGGGAGGAATGGGCGGACCCAATCCCATGTTTGGCGGTTCATCGATTACTTCGGAAGCGGTCACCAAGGCCCAAGACATTCTGAGCACGCAGCAAATGGCGGCGCTTCAAGGATTGCAGCAAGAGCAGCAGACCAGCGCGCAACTCAGGCAACAAATGCGGGCCGGCTTTCAAAATCAAACGCCCACGACGGCGACTCCGGGCACGAGCGCCAAGACCCCGGCTAAATAAGATGAAAGAGGGTGGATTCGTCTGCAACCAAGGCCGCACCGACAGACCGCAAAGAATCATTTGCACAATTTCGTTTTGCACCGGTCTAGGTGGAATACTTTTACCATCCCAATCGCCCGGCTTGCCAAAGCCCGCACAAGCCGCTTTTTTAAAGGCAACCGGGCTTTAACTTCAGTCCCTTTACCAACTGCTTGTCCGCCCCAATTTAGCGCATGAATCATTCCGTCTTTTCCGCCCGCCTCCTGACCGTCCTCGTCCTGTCTGCGTGCACCGTTTTCGCGCAATCCGGCCCGACTCCGTCCTCCATCCCGTCCCTCCGTGCTTCTGGTTCATCCGGTCCCATTCCGATTCTTCCGCCGCTCAATCCTGGAAGTCCTGCAGCCAACCCAGCAACATCAGGCGAAGACTTGATCGGTCCCTTAACCATGCCCGGCGACAGCATCGATGCGGTGCTGGAACTCATCGCGCGCTGGACTGGAAAGACCCTTCTTCGTCCCCAGAATCTACCCCAAGCGACTATTTCCTTCAACCTCCGGGAACGCATTTCGAAAAAGGAGGCGATTCAAGGCCTCGAAACCGAGCTCAGTCTCAACGGGATCGCCATCACGCCGCTCGGTGATCGTTTTCTCAAAGTTACCGCGTTAAACGCCGCCAAGTCAGAGGCTCCGGAGTTGATCGAAGGCTCCACGTTGGGCCTTCCCCCCAGTGGTCGGACCGCCAGCAAACTATTCACCCTGAAATTCCTTCGCGTCACGGAGTTCATGCCGCAGATCGCCGCGCTGCTGAATCCCGCTGCGGGCAGTCCGCCGGTGATTTTTGACAAAGGAAATTCCGCATTGGTGACCGATTCCATCAGTAATCTCCAGCGGGTGGAAACACTGATCAATCAAATGGATCAGCCCAGCCTCGCGGGCCTGACGCCCAAGTTTTACCAGATCAAGTACGGTGCCAAGGCGAGTGATATCGTAACGAAGATAAATGGTATCCTGACTGGCCCACTCCGCACGCAACTGGGCACGGGCACCACGTTCAGCCCGGATGATCGCACCAACCAGATCGCAGTCATCGCCGATCCCCGCCAATATGACTTTTTTGACGAGATCATTTCCAAACTGGACGTCAAATCCGACCCGAACACCCGCAACGAGGTGATCCGGCTCAAGGCCGCCAATGCCGCCGAAGTCTCAAAACTCCTGGGTAATTTGATCACGGGACAAAATAATGCGGCAAAAAGCGCCGGGCAGGAAAATGTAAATCGTACGCAAAATCCGCTTGCCGCAGCGCCCGGTCAGCCAATCCCACCGCCCAACGCGACTGTCGCAGCAATTTCTTCGGCGTTGGCAAGTCAGGGAATTACCCCGAGTTCGAATCAATTTAGTTCGTTGCTGACCATCGAACCCGATGATCGCACCAATTCGCTCGTCGTTTCGGGTACCGTCGACGATCTCCGCCTCATTCATGAGTTGGTGGACAAAATCGATGTTTTGCTCGCCCAAGTACGCATCGAAGTAGTCATCGCAGAAGTCACGCTTAGCGATAACCAGACCTCCGGTATCGATGCGCTTGGCTTGAAAGTTTCCAACGGCCGACTGACCGGGCTGGTCGGCTCAGGTCCCGGAGTCGCCGTGACCGGCCTGCCCGCATCTGGGACCACGACCACCACTGGCTCCCCTGCTACTTACGCCACACTATTGGGCGGCTTGAACGCCCTCATCAATATCTCCACCACACCGCGAAAGGGCAATACGACGATTCTTTCACGACCCTCCATCACCACGACGCATAACAAGGAGGCTACTATTTTCGTAGGTGAAACGATTCCGACGATCAATCAAATCACTTCTTCAACCGCCGCGTCTACAGCCGGCCCATACAACACTTCAAGCGTTACTCAACAGGAAGTGGGTATCAAAATTACGGTGAAGCCTTTGATCGGCACCGATGGCTCCGTCCAGCTCGATCTCAAGCAGGAAATCAGCGATGTCGGCGACCCGGTCACCATCGGCGGCAACGTGCAAAATATCATTCTGAAGCGCACGACCTCTTCCTTCATCACGGCGAAGAGCGGCGAGATCCTTGTCCTCGCCGGCTTGCAGAAAAAGACCAACATCAAGAGCACCAGTCGCCTCGGCCCCATCCCGTTCCTCGGGGATCTTTTCGGCACCCGGACACACAAGGAACAACGCGACGAACTTATCTTCTTCCTTCGTCCAGTCGTGCTGACCGCCACGCCGGCGGACAACGCTCCCGCCCTCGAGCAAGTCGATCAGCTCCCTAAGAAACAGCGCGACGAAATCAAGTCCACGTTGGGTCTGCCGAAAGCTCCTTGAGCCATGACGGCCGAAACAGATTTGCTCCAGGCCACGTTTGCCGAGGGTCTCTCCGACGAACAGCGCAAGGCCATCGCAGAGGCACCGCGTGCACGACGTGTCATTTTGCTGGCTGAAGCGCTTCGCGTCACCGAGCCTGAAGCGCGCGCTTCAGTCTCCGAGGTGAGTGGGCTTCCCGCCAGCACCGACCTGCTGATCGACCAAGCGGCGGTACCCATTTTGCCCGCGCGACTGGTGCGGGATTTTCACATCGCTCCGCTCGCGATTGATGGAGCGAACGAAAAGCAACTTCACCTCGCCACGCCGTGGCCCCCGGACGACG
>JAYVMJ010000170.1:0-11816 GCA_043759025.1 Verrucomicrobiota bacterium
TTCGTAGGCTTCGTTAATTTGGTCCATGCGGATCATCTCGATCTCGCTCGTGATGTTGTGAGTGGCGCAGAAATCCAGCATCTCCTGCGTTTCTGGCAACCCGCCAATAAACGAACCGGAAAAGGAGCGCCGGCGTAAAATGAGCGGGAACGCGGCGAGTGGCAGCGGCTTTTCCGGCGCGCCGATCAGCACTAAATTTCCGTCGTGTTTCAATAAATTGAGGTAGGCGTTGATGTCGTGCGTCGCCGACACGGCATCGAGAATGAAATCGAAACTTCCCGCTTGGGCCTGCATCTGGGCTTCGTCCTTCGAGACGACCACTTCATGTGCACCGAGGCGTTTAGCATCGTCGGTCTTGCCCGGACTGGTAGTAAATAAAACGACGTGCGCGCCGAACGCACGGGCGAACTTCACTCCCATGTGACCGAGCCCGCCTAGGCCAACAATGCCGACTTTTTGCCCGGGACCGACTTTCCAATGGCGCATCGGGGAATAAGTGGTGATGCCCGCACACAGCAAGGGAGCGACGGCCGCCAGATTGAGGTTGGACGGAATCCGCAGTACAAAATCCTCAGTCACCACGATGCTTTGCGCATAGCCACCGAGCGTGGGACGATTGAGTTGTTTTTCCATCCCGCCATACGTCATCACCATGTCGTTGCAAAATTGCTCCAGGCCATTTTTGCAATCCGGACACGTGCGGCACGAATCGACGAGGCAACCCACGCCAACCGTGTCGCCCACCTTGAATTTTTTGACGTCACTGCCGACGGCCGTCACGCGGCCCACGATCTCATGGCCGGGCACCGCAGGATATTGGGTGAAGCCCCATTCGTTGCGCGAAAAATGCAAATCGGAATGGCACACGCCACAATAGAGAATTTTGATCTGGACATCGCTGGCGGTCGGGTTGCGACGGTCGATGGTGGTCGGGCTTAATGGGGTGGAGGCGCCGTTGGTGGCAAAAGCCTTGGTGGAATAACAAACCGGTTGGGACATGGGTAAGGGCAGGGTTGGTGTTCAAAGGTTATCAACTCGGCTGGAACCGCAAATTTTGATTCGCAATGACCGCATTGCCGGGCTGCCGCTGCCGCCCAGACCATCGTTGACCCAAGCGCAGGAAATTCCGTGAGTCTCTCCTTTCACCTGCGTTACCTCACCCCGCTCGTTGGTCCAGTGGGGTTTTGATTCGCGGTGAGGATATCTTGAAATTCCGCTCGGCGCTTGATTTCAATTTCCAAGTCTCCCTTTATTATCGCGCAATGATAGCCTACCGCCCCAATCCGCACCAGTGGCCGAGCAGATGTATCGCGCGTGGTGGTCTCACTCTCGCCTCCCTCCTGATCATCCATGAGTGAACGCAGCCCTCTTTCCGTCGAAGCCCTCGCCGCGCTCAAGAGCTATCTCGCGCGCCTGGACAGTCGAACCCGTCAACGCGGCAAAACCTATTTTAATGCCGACCGCGTCTCTGACGTTGTGCTGGACGGTCCGAGCGTTCGAGCGGTGGTGCTGGGCTCCGATGAATATGAGACAAAACTACTTTGGTCCAACGGGCTCTGGAGCGGAGCCTGCACCTGTCCGATGGTCAGCAACTGCAAACACGTCTATGCCACCGGCCTGGCTTGGCTGACAGACAATCAACTCCGCGGCCAATCGACTCCGCCGCGCGCCGACGTAATTTATCTCCCGGAAGAATCTGCGCCACCCGATGCCCCTTCCGCTCCGCTCTTAAAATTCAGGCCGGGGGAAGCGCCGATCGTCACCGAGTTCGCCGCCACTACCGGCCGGGTGCCGACGAGCAAGGAACTCTCGTGGCTGCGCAATCTCGAGCGGGTTTTTCTTTCGCTGAAGAAAAACGACTACGGTCAGAGCTGGTTCGATTTGCAGTCCCTGCAAAATCTGGTGCCCAACACCTATCGCTACTCTCTTTACCGACTCGGATACGATCCATTCGCCGATTTCTGGAAAACCCCACCCGCCACGCCCCTCAAACTTTGGCCGTTCATCGCACTGTTGTTGCGGGATAATCAGGTGCCACTGCCCGACTTTACGGCAAAGTTCACCGATCTCGCCGGCGCGGAAGCGTCGCGCCTCGCCGTGCTCCGCGAAAAGCAGCTCGCCGCCTGGCGCCAACGCTTCGCCAAGTTCGACGCCGAGGCGTCCGCGCCGGCCCCAACCGCCGGGGATGCGCTCTCAACTCTCCGCCTCGTGCTCGGTTCCCCAAAAATTTCTTGGGAAGTTTCCGCACTAGGACCGGCCGGACCGTTTGTCGCGTGCTTGATCGAAGCACTACGTCCAGCCCTGAGCGACTACCCCAGTGCCGCGCTCGAATACGACGAGGCTTCGAACATTCTCCTCTCCGGCCTCCGCAAACGATTCCTGCATCATAATAAGTCTTCGCTGAAACTCACCAGTCCGGAGGACGCCGCCCTCATCGGTGAATGGCTCGCGCACCCGGTGACGCGCCGACTCGTGGTCGGCCCCGGCGGCACCGCCTTCGAGGACGATCCGCGAACCGTCACTTGGAAAGTAGACGATCATCCCTCGGATCCGACTCAGGCCATGGTTTCACTCGTGCTTTCCGACAGCTCGCCTTTGCCCGCTGGAGCCATTCATCTCCCGGGCAAACCCGCGCGCTATCTGCATGGTCAATCCGTTTTCACCGGGTTGCCGCCGCTGGAACTGAGTACGGCGTCCACGCCCGTTCCGCGCGAAGTGCTCGCCCTGCCCGAAGCCGGACGTTTCGCCGCGCGCTCCGGCGTGAAAATCCCCGGCGACACCGCCCACCGTTTCCGCCCCGAGTCGCTCCGCGCCCGGGTGCGCGCGAAACTCCTGCCGGCCAGCCAACACTATTACAGCGAGATCCTGATGATCGAGTTGCACGCCGTGAATCCCGAAGGCGCCGCCCGCGCCCGCTGGGATAACGACATCTGGAACACCAAAGCACCGAAGCTGGACCGAGCACCCGACGCGGCGTTTCTCCTCCACGATTTCGCACCGCTGCAACCCACCGCGCGCCACCTCGCCCGCTATCCCGGCTTACACTGGGCTCGAATCGAAAAGTCGAACGATGGGTATTTCGTCCAGCTGGGAACCAACTTCGGCACGCTCTTCGCCGATTGGCTCGCGGGCGTCCCCGCTGGCACGCTTGTGGAACTCTCGCCTGAGCTCGCCGCTTTCGCCGCTGCGCCGACCCGCGGCCACTTCGCGCTCGAAGCCACCGAGAGCGGCATTGACTGGTTCGACGTCTCCGTGCAACTCCGCGTCGAGGACACCACGCTCACCGACGAGGAAATTGTTCTGCTCCGCAAAGCGAATGGCCGTTTTATCCGCCTCCAAGGCAAAGGGTGGCGGCGACTCCAGTTGGACCTGAGTGACGCCGACCGCGCCCGCTTCGAGCGCCTGGGCCTCGATCCCGCCAAACTCGCCGAGGAAGACCGCGAGTCGCCGCGCTTCCACGCGCTCCAACTCGCTGACGAAACTCTTGGCGAAGCCCTGCCGGAAAAACTCTGGCGGAAAATCCGCGAGCGCGCTGCCGCCATCCGCCAAGTGCCCGCGCCCGCTCTCCCCGCCGGCCTGCACGCCGAGCTGCGCCCCTATCAGTTGGAAGGCTTCCATTACCTCGCCCACCTCGCGGAGAATCGCTTCGGCGGTGTCCTCGCCGACGACATGGGCCTCGGCAAAACCCTGCAAGCCCTCACCTGGCTCCTCTGGCTCGCCGCTCTGCCGGCGAGCGACGCGATTGTCCCCAGGAAAAAAATCGCTGCCGCGCCCAGGATTTTTCGCGCCCTCGTCATCTGCCCCAAATCGGTCGTGTTCAACTGGGAGACAGAAACCGCGCGTTTCGCCCCCACGCTCACCACCGCCCGGCTCACCCCGCGCGCGGCCGGTATCGTGCCCACCGGCGTTCATCTCGTCGTCGCCAACTACGCCCAGCTCCGCCTCAATGCCGAAGCGCTCGCCGGCGAAACGTGGGACGCCGTGATCCTCGACGAAGGCCAGAATATTAAAAATCCCACGAGTGCCACCGCGCAGGCCGCCCGTGCGCTGCGCTCCACGCACCGCCTCGTGCTCACCGGCACGCCGATCGAGAATCGTCTGCTCGATCTCTGGAGCCTGTTCGCCTTCGCGCAACCCGGATTCCTCGGCGGCCAGACGCAATTTAAGCGACTCTACAACGACAAGAACGATCCCACCGCCCGCAGCCGTCTCGCCGCCCGCGTGCGCCACTTCATGCTGCGCCGCACGAAGGGCCAGGTGGCCCGCGATCTGCCGCCGCGCTCCGAGGAAGACATCATCGTCGAACTCGACGGCCCCCAGCGCACGCTCTACGACGCCGAACTCAAGCGCGCCCGCGCCATGCTGCTCAAGGTCGAGAACACGCGGGATTTCGACGCCGCTCGCTTCAACATTCTCCAATCCCTCCTCCGGCTCCGCCAGATCTGTTGCGATCCCCGCCTCCTCGGCGCCGATCTCGCCGGAGAAAAACCCGCGCGCAAAAAGAAAGCCGCGACGGAAACCGCTACGACGGAAACTGCCGAGGCCGCTTCCAAGATTTCCGCCAGCGCCAAACTTGAGGCTCTGCTCGACACGCTCGAACCCGCGCTGGCGGAAGGCCATCGCGTGCTGGTTTTTTCCCAGTTCGTCACGATGCTGGAGCTCATCCGCGACGAACTGGTGTCGCGGGAAATAAAATTCCTAATGCTCACCGGCCAGACCGAAAACCGGCAGGAACTCGTGCAACAATTCCAGGCCGCAGACGGCCCGCCCGTGTTTCTCCTCTCATTGAAAGCCGCCGGCTCCGGCCTGAATCTCACCGCCGCCAGCTACGTCGTGCTCTACGATCCGTGGTGGAATCCCGCGGTCGAGGCGCAGGCGATTGATCGCACGCACCGCATCGGCCAGACCGCGCACGTGATCGCCTACCGCCTGCTCGCGCGCAACACCGTCGAGGAAAAAATCCGCGCCCTCCAAAAAGAGAAAGCAGCCCTCGCCGCCTCCGTGGTTCAGGAAGAGTCTCTCGCCAAAGTCCTCGACCTCGACAGCCTCCGTCAGATTTTGAGTTGAGCCGTTGCCTCACGGTAGAGTGAATAAGAAAGAGTCAGCGTGGGGCTTGTGGTCTCTGAGAGCTGACCGCTACGCGGGATCCTAAACCCCATGGCTCGATTCAGATTTTCAGTCTCAGACATCCTGATCCTTTATTTGCTGAATCGTGCCACAAGTCATTCGCGTGTCGGCTAGAATTCTGGATGGCGAGGTCAGGAATGTTTTTCGCCAGGCCGGTCCAAAAAACTGGACTCAGCTTGTCACTGAATGGTCTCGCGAAGGAGGCGAAGGGGGAGGCAAGCCAAGGTATTTCCTTCGCCCCCTTCAAATTCTTCGCGAGACCATCTGAGTCTGTCCGGATCATGATGAGCCGGAACTTCGCGCCACAGCCGGAAGCAAAACAACATCGCTTGACGCGCTCGGGCATCTGGACAGGATAATGTCCATATGAAAGCCATCACCTATACTGCCGCACGGGAGAATCTCGCCTCCACCATGGATCGGGTGTGCGAGGACAGTGAGGCGGTGGTAATCACCCGCAATCGCGATCAGGCGGTGGTGATGATCTCTCTGGCGGAATACCATGCCTTGGAGGAAACGGCCCACCTCACGCGCAGCCCGAAGAATGCGCGGCGGCTGTTGGAATCCATCCAATCGATGGAAGCGGGGAAGGGGCGCGGACGGAAGCTGAAGGAAGTCTGACGCCATCCGTTTGTGGCGCGCGAATTGGTATTCTCCAAGCAGGCATGGGAAGACTATCAGCACTGGCTGGCCGTCGATCTCAAGCGGGTGCGGCGCGTCAACCAGCTCATCAAGGAAATCCTGCGCGAGCCCTTCAGTGGCATCGGTAAACCCGAGCCACTGAAGCACATCTTTCAAGGCTGGTGGTCGCGACGGATCGACGGTGAACACCGCATCGTTTACAAAATTGCGGGCGATCAACTCTGGATCGCGCAGTTGCGGTATCACTACTAGAAAGTTTTACGCCTTATCTAAGCGCCATTCCGGCCAGACCCCTTCGGAACGGCCCCGTCCGTTCGCCTGCGCCATGGGAATAGCTCAGAACAGATTCGTCGGCAGACGGGGGTTCTTGATGCCGGACAAAACACCTTGAAATGGCATCCGAAATAGCGATTTATAGAAGCATGAAAACCACAATTGACCTTCCTGAAAATGAACTGGCGGAGGCTATGCTGCACACTAAAGCCAAGACCAAGACCGAGGCAGTCAGCATGGCGGTGGCGGAGTACAACCGCCGCCAGCGGCTGGCCAAGCTCGCCGACAAGATGGGCACCTTCAAGGACATGATGACCCGCACCGACCTGAAGAAAATGCGCCACGCTCACTAAGATGAAGCTCATCGACACCTCCAGTTGGATCGATGCCATGCGGCGTGACGGCGATCCCGAAATCAAAGCCCGCGTCGTGGCGCTGGTGCGCGCGGGCACGGCGGCTTGGTGCGACATGGTGCGGCTGGAATTGTGGAACGGCCTGCGCGGGGCGGCGGAAAGAAAACAGATGGAGGAACTGGAGGCAGATGTGATCAATCTCGCGACCAATGATGGCGTCTGGGCCAAGGCCCGGTTGTTGATCCAACGCGCCCGGGCGAAAGGAGTCACCGTACCGGCGACGGATCTGTTGATCGCGGCCTGCGCCTGGGAGCATGGGGTGGGGATGGAGCACGACGACGCCCATCTGACCGCCTTGGCTTCACTGTTCGACTGAGTTGGCGGAGAGAATTAAAACAGGGTCAGGCCATGGGGCTTCTTGTTTATTAGGGCTGACCGCTGCGCACGACCCCAAACCCCATGGCCTGACCCTGTTCTCCCTCCCATTCAGATTGGAGAGATTGGCTTGATAGCCCTCGGCGTCGAAGACCGGGGTTTTTGAGCGTTTGGTTTTCCCATTGGTTTTCTCATCGTAGTCGCGTTCTTCCCGCTACTTGACGCGGCGGAACATGCTTCCGGAGTCGGCGTGCGTGGAATCCCGCTATGATTTGTTCGTCCCCGCGAGATTTTTGAATTCGAACCTGTTTGGTTGTTGTCTGAACTTGCGGTCTTGCTACGGATTTTTGTGAGCGGGCCGTTCACTCTTTTAATCCAAACGAACCACCCGGGCAAAAAAAACCCGGGATTCATCATCAGCAGCGCTGTTACGCGCTATCGACGCTAGGAATTGCCCCGGGACAGTGACTAAAACATCGCCCATTTCTCCGGAAAGTAAAGCGCAGGATTTTGCGCTGATTAAGGCCGTCCTTTCGCTGGAACGATTTGAGTCGCACCGGGCCTTCCCGGGCGAATCGGATGAGATTGTTTTTGCTCGATACCAATGGAATGCGGAACTGAGCGAGTGTTACTACGCGCCGCTACGGGTGCTCGAGGTTGCTTTGAGGAACAGCTTCAATGGCGCGATTTCAGTCAATTTTCGTAATCCGGATTGGCTGACGGTGATTCCGCCTTGGTTGCTGGACAACGGCAAAGAGAGCGTCAAGGATGCGCAGCAGTATCTTCAAGCACGTGCCCGTCCGATCAGCCAAGCGCGAGTTGTGCAGGAGATGAGCTTCGGTTTTTGGACCAGTCTTTTAAATAGCCGATACGAGTCGCTGTTTCATGCGACATCAGCGCGGGTGTTTCCGGGCATGCCTCGGGCATTTCGTACGCGGTCGAATGCGTCGCGACGATTTGAAAATATCCGACTGCTCAGAAATAGGATATTCCACTTCCGACGCATCTGGAATCGTGCGAACCTGCTCGGCGATTTTGAGCAAATTCTCGAAGCGATTGATTGGGTGAACCCCCACGCGAGACGATTGCTGCTGCCTGATGAATGTCGGAAGCAGTTGGATAAGGTGTTGGCGAGCAAGCCGTGATGTTTTCTGACGCGCCTTACCAATCATAACTTCGCTTGATTCTTAGCTCTTCGTATCCGCCTTCGTCCTGCGGGCTACGGCGCGGCAAGCAGGTCACCAACCGTAGGATCGTTTGATCCTCAGTTCTTCGTAGAGGTCGTCGGGGAGTTCGGTGAGAAAGCGGGAGGGCGTGAGCATCATGCCGCCGGGGCCGGCGCGGGTCGCGACTTTGGGGTAACTGATATACAACTCGTTTTTGGCGCGGGTCACTGCGACATAAAACAACCGGCGCTCTTCCTCGACATCGCCGCTTTCAATGGAGCGGCGGCCGGGGAATTGTCCGTCGGCGGCGCCGATCAGGAAAACTACGTCGTATTCGAGACCCTTAGCTTGGTGCACGGTCGTGAGCTTGATCGCCTCGGTGTTGGGATCGACCTGCTTGTCGCTCGTCTCGCCGTTGAGCAGGACGATTTGCGCGAGGAGATCCTGCATCTCGGTGAAACGACTGGCGAAACCGACGAGCGCCTTCAATTCCTCCATGCGGTCCACGTAATCGGCATACGCGCCTTTCAAGTAATCTCCGTACCAGCCTTCGAGCGCGACCGTAACGGTCTCGTCGGGCTTTTGGGAACTCATCGCGTTGGCGACTTGCTTGAGCGAGGCGCAAAAGTTGCTCCAATCGTCTTTGGCGTCTTTTGCGACCTTGCTCTTCACGTCGTCGGTATCGAGTGCGTCAATGAAGTTGCGCTGCATAAGTCGCGCGTGCTCCAGCGCGGTGGCGTGGATTTTTTGCGCGCCTTTTTCACCGACTTTCGGGAGAAGGATCGCGATGCGCTGCCAGGCTTGCGTGTCGCTGGGATTGTAGACGAAGCGCAGCAGCGCGATGAGGTCGCGGACGTGCTGGCGTTCAAAGAATTTCACCCCGCTCGTGATGTGGTAGGGAATTCCAGCGCGCGAGAGCGACAGTTGCACTTCGAGGGCGAGGAAGTGCGAGCGGTAGAGAATGGCGATCTCGTTGGCGGATACGCCGTCGTCGTTGATGAGCGAATGGATGCGCTTGAGGATGAACTCGGCTTGCTCGCGGTCATCCATCGTTTGCACCACGTAAGGTTTGGTCGAGTGGGCGCGGTGGGCGCGGAGTTCCTTGTCGAAATGTCGGCCTTTCGGCTGGGCGTTGAGCACGCCGTTGGCGAAGGCGAGGATCTCGGGCGTCGAGCGATAGTTTGTCTCGATACGATGGATGATCGTACCCGGATGCCTTTCGGGAAACGACATGATGTTCTCGAAGTCGGCGCCACGCCACGAATAGATGCACTGGGCGTCGTCGCCGACGGCCATCACTTGATGATGGGTGGAAAGTTTGTCCACGATCTGCGCCTGGATGGTGTTGGTGTCTTGATACTCGTCGACGAGCACGTGGCGGAAGCGATTGCCAAAGTAGGTGGCGACCTCGGGAGCGTCGGTGAGGAGCTTCAGCCACATTTCCAGCAGATCGTCGTAGTCGACGACGGACTGTTCGCGCTTGGCTTTGCTGTAGGCGTTCTCGAAGGCGGGAAGGAGATGCGCGATGTCTTTGTACTGCGGAAAGTTTTTCGAGACAGTGTCGGCTATGGACAACTGCGTGTTGCGGGCGAGGGAGAGCACGCTGAACAGCGGGCCGGGGCGCGGGTTGGTCTTGTCCTTGAAGAACAGTTTGTCGCTCGCTTCGACGGTTTGCTTGAGCAGCGATTCGGATTCGTCGGCGTCGAGAATGGTGAAATTTTTCGGGAGCTTGATGGCTTCGCCGTACATGCGCAGCGCACGATTCCCGAGCGAGTGGAACGTGCCGCCCCAGAAACGCGCGGGCTCGATGCCGGTCAGGTCGTGGACGCGATGCAGCATTTCCTTCGCGGCCTTGTTGGTGAACGTGAGCAGCAGGATTTCGCCGGGCTTCACGCCCTGCGAGAGCAGGTACGCGACGCGGTAGGTGAGCGTGCGGGTTTTGCCGGAACCGGCGCCGGCGAGCACGAGCAAGGGGCCGGGTTTGGCCGTGACGGCGGCGAACTGTTCGTCGTTAAGCAGGGCGCGAAAATCGATGGGCGGAATAGTGGGCGCGCCGCTGGCAAAATTACTTGGAAGGACAAAATCCATGGAAGAAAGGAGGGAGCCCGTTCGGTCCGTTCAGGGCAAGCTCGCATCATGGGCCGCGGGTGGTCTAATACCAACCGTCCGAAATAAATGGGCCGATAATAGGGGCGGTTGCCTCAACGACCCCTCACCCTAACGAGGACGGGTTTCTGTCAAGGCTCCGGCGCGACATGGGGTGACCGCGCCTACCGTTTCAAACAAAATGAAGTCTGGAAATTACAGGACGTTGATATCAGCCCATGCGTGGTCAGCAGAAAGGTTATCCGCTAATGGTTTCGCTTAATGACAGACGCGTTCTGCTGGCCAGCAGAATGAAAGTCCCGTCCGACAGATCGTCCTTTGCCGCGCCGAAGCCTTACGCGAAGGCAGGTCCGGCTTTGGATCCGGAGGCGTCCGCTGATCGCGGACGGGATGAAATTCAGTGATTTCACGGCCACGACATTAAGTGGTGGGTGGCGGTTTCGCCGACGGTCCGGAATTCGAGGCGTTGATAGAGTTTCCGGGCGCGGGGATTGGCTTTCAGGACCTGCAGGCGAAGGGTGCGCGAGGCGGATTTCGCTTCGGTTTGAAGGTCGCGGACTACGGCCGCACCGATTCCCCGTCTTTGGAATTCCCCGGAAATTTCAATCGTGGCGAGCGTCAGGTCGCCAGAGCTGCGGATGACTTCCACTCTTCCTGCGTCATGTCCGTCGACGACGATCACCTGGGTTTTTTCAGGAACAAAGTTGCGAGCGAACCACTCCTTTTGTTCGTCATCGATCCAGCGATGCCACGTCTTTTCGACGTAGGGCCGCATCGTCTGTTGTTTGAGAAGCCAGAGAAAGGCGTGGTCCGCGGGACACGCCGGCCGCAGTTGGTAGGCAGGCGGCGACATTCGATTCCGGCAAAATGGCTACGGCCGGTCGAGCCGTGGCAGAAAAAACGCAGGAGGGTGGACTTTGCCGGCACCCTTACACCGTCGTCAGTTCCTTCTCCTTATTGGCGAGGTGGGTGTCGATGTCCTTGATGAATTTATCCGTGGCGGTCTGGATATCCTTTTCGAGGCGCTTTTCCTCATCCTCGGCAATCTTACCGTCCTTGAGTACTTTTTTGGTCTGCTCCATGGCGTCGCGGCGCGCGTGGCGCACATTGACGCGGCCGTCTTCGGCGAGTTTGTTGGCGACCTTCACGAATTCGAGCCGGCGTTCCCGCGAGAGGTCGGGGAAGGGGAGGCGAATCAAACCGCCATCCACGATCGGATTAATGCCGAGATTGGCTTGTTGCAGGGCTTTTTCGACCGGACGAAGGAGGCCTTTGTCCCACGGCTGGACTTGGATCATGCGCGGATCGGGCGTGCTGATGGCGGCGCATTCCTTGAGCCGCATCATCGAGCCGTAAGCCTCGACCATGACGCCTTCGACCATGGCGGGCGATGCTTTGCCGGTGTGAATCGTGCTGAACTCGTGCAGCGTGAAATCGACCGCTTTCCTCATGCGGACCTGGACGTCGTTAAGAATAGGATGGGACATGGTGATCGGGGAAGTTGAGGGTGGAGAGTGGAAAGAAATGATCGGGGCAATCGAGGGAGGGGTGAGTTGAATGCATCGAAGGCGAACCCTCAACGCTCAGCTCTGTATTACGTATGGACCAGTGTGCCGATTTTTTTGCCGAGAACGGCGTCCATGATGGAGTGTTCCTGACTGAGATTAAACACAAGGATCGGTACGTTGTTATCGAGGCAGAGGGAAAACGCGGTCGAATCCATGACGTTCAGCCGCTGACGGAGCGCGTCGATGAAGGTGATCTCGTCGTAGCG
>JAYVMJ010000171.1:0-2312 GCA_043759025.1 Verrucomicrobiota bacterium
GCCGGGAGGCAATTGGACTTTTCTCATCTGCGAGCCGGTGACACCGCTGATGCCATAGTGCTTCGCGAGTTCCTCGTTCAGGAAGGTGTAATCGCACTCGATCATCTCCAACAGGCTGCGGTCCTCCTTGAGCATGTACGCAAAATCCATCTCAGTCTCCTTCTGCATGGCATCGCGCAAATCCCCAGTCAGCTGGGGTTTGGGCGAGCGGAAAGAGGTAAAGAATTCCTTTCTGGCCTTCGTAAACTCCGCCACCTGTTCGGGGGTTCTCTTCTCCTCCGCAATGAGGTTGATGTGACGAAAGGTGGCCTGCGCTTTCTCCAGCGCGGGATTGGGATGCTCGCGCATGAAGATGGCAAAGGCATTGATTTGCACTGAGGAAATATCACGCGCCTCCAGCCATTGGCCGGTGAAGTTGCGCACGAATTGCTCCGAGCGCGGGCTCTTCATCATCCGGTCAATTTGGGCGGAAAGGTTGGCGCGCAACTGACCGGCCGCAGCGAGCCGGAATAATTCGTCGTCAGGCATCGAGGACCAAAAGAAATACGAGAGCCGCGACGCCAACGCGTACTCGTCGACCTGCGCGTAGAGTTGTCCGGGTTGCATCGGATCCGTCCCCTCTTCCCGGAAGATAAATCGTGGCGAAGCCAGAACCGCCACCATCGCCTGCGCAATGCCAGCCTCAAAGGTGCCGTTCGGTTGCGCATACACTCCTTCCGCCACTGCGACGATGCGGTTCAGCGTAGCCTCGTCGACCGGCCGGCGAAACGCACGGCCCGCGAATTTTCGCAATAATTCCTCCGCGTAAGACCGGCGGGCCCCGGCCGACACCGGCACGGGTTTCGGGAAGAAATGATCGTAGCCTTGCGGCTTCACCCAATACTCCGTCGCGATTGGACCTTCCACCCGCACCGAATTCACCCGGATCCGGAGTAGACGTTTTTGTTCGCGATCGGGAGCGATTGGTTGGACTTCAAAGGTGAGGTCGTGGTCGCCCGGCGCCCACTCCTGCTCGTAAGTGTAGGCGAGTGGCATGGCCTCGCCTTGCCGGACGAATTCCCGGTCAAGCATCGGTTGATCGTCAATTTTGAACAGCAAACGACAGCGATTGTAATCGAACTGGTCGTCCACGTATTTTTCGACCGCCTTCAGATCGATCGTCACGCGATATTTACCCGCGTGGGTCGCGCTGACCTTGTTCACGACCTTGGCCGGCGTGTAATACGACAAATCCAACGCGTGTCCCATGATCGCCGGCCCCGGCCGCTTGATCTCAAAAGCCGGCACCGCAATCGCTGGCGCCGCGGGCGTGGAGGTTCCCCCGGTTTCAATCGACGGCTTTTCAAGGTCGGATGCCACCATCGTGACCGGACTATTCTCCACCACAAACGCCCGGCCATCGATCACGTTCTCCGCGACCGCTCTGGCTTTCGTCGGGACGACGGACGCAACGACCGTCTGCGCCGCATCAAGGTATTTTTCGAGCAGCATCGGGGAGATCGTGAGCACGTCGCCGATATTGTCGAAACCATGCCCGGTGTCGTCGGCGGGAAATTCCTTTTGCGTGTCGTAATCGACGCCCATCAGGTCGCGAATGGTGTTGCGATAATCGACGCGATTGAGGCGCCGCACCGTCACGCGGCCGGGATCGGGATGACGGGGATCGAGGGCGAAGGGGCCGCGCTTGATCCATTCGGAGACTTTTGCCGCGAGGTCGGCCGGCAGGCGCGGTTCGTCGGCGGGCGGCATGATGCCCGAGCGCACGTTGCGCAGCGCCCGCATCCAGAGTTTGTTATCGTGCAACTGCGCTTCCGTTTCAAAACCATCGAGCTGGACGCCACCCTTCTTGCTGCCATCGCCGTGACAGTCGTAGCAGTAATCCTCGAGGATCGGCTGGATGTCGCGCTGGAAAACCTGCAGATCGGAATCAGCCGTCACTGCGGCGATACCCGCGACCGGAGGGAATAGAGCCGCGCAAAGCAGAAAAAGCGCACCGCGCACGTTGCGGTTAAAAAAATGAATCAGGCTGAATCGGCGGCGCAGGATCATTGAGAAATTTTCAGCACAGTACTACAAGGCGGCGGGCAATGGCGGGATCTTCGCTTTTCATTCCCTTTGGGTCCGACACCCCGAAGCTTGCTTCGGCTTGGTGGGGTGATCGGGTTTGAGTGTGGATTGCATGAGCGCCGGATGAGTGGGTGGTGGTCTGGTCAAATGCCTCGGGGCTTGCCCCGAGGATCTTTACTTCGAGGGCGATTGGGTGACGCGTTACGGATCCCGATGTTACCATCGAGACTGGTTTAACGCCCGCT
>JAYVMJ010000172.1:0-2284 GCA_043759025.1 Verrucomicrobiota bacterium
GGGCAAATCAGGCGCCACCCAGACCAATTTGCGGCGCCGGAAATAATCCAATGTTTTAGCAAGCATATCTCTCCTCACCCAGTCCCAATGACGCAATTCAACTGCGAGTGGAAAGGCGGGAAGGCCATCGATTACGCCGTCGAGTTCTTCGAGGCGATCTTGATCGGGACCAAACGATGGGGGAAGCGTGAGTAAAAACGCCCCCAACTTCCCCGCCGCAATCAATTGAGCGTCGTCGGCCAGGAGTTTTCCCATTTCACCGCTCCCGCCCGCATGCCTGGGGTTTCGCGAGAAACTGCGATGCAGTTTGAAATCAAAAATAAAGCCTGCGGGCGTTTGTGCAGCCCATTCCGCCACAGACTTGGGCGAGGGTGTATTGTAATAGGTATTGTTTAGCTCAATACGATCAAACCATTGCGCATACACCCGCAGACGATCGCCCGCCGGTAATCCTTTGGGGTAAAAAAGCCCGACATATTTATCGTCAGCCCAGCTGCCACAACCGATGTGTATTGCCATGGAGAAAATTTCGTTCGGGAAAAAATATCGCCGAAACCGCGAAGACTAGCGAGCGGTCCCTGGCTCGTATAAGTTCATCCGCTGGGTGAGCGCCTTGCGGACGGCGGCCAGCGGAGCGCTATTGTCGAAAGTCACTCGCCGGTTGGTGTAGACCACTCCGAGGCGTTGCCAAAGCGCGGGGAGATCAACCTCGACCGGCTTTTCGCCCATTTTTTCGTGAAGGTTGGTGAGGACCGATAATCCGGTTGCACGATCCCCTTCCTGCCAAACGCGTTCAGCGGACCAATCCGCAGAACCGTTGCCGGCCTTCACTCCAAATCCGGCGAATCGCATCGTCGAGCGAACGCCGGTTGTTCGTTCGCTCCCGAATCTCGACGTCAGCCAACAACCAAGACAGTGCGCCACCCCAATAGGTCCGCCCCCACGTCGGCGTGCGGTCCAAGCCGCGATCCCCTGACTTGGGTAAGCCCTGCGGCATCCCCTCAACCATGTCTTTCCAGACGCGCTCCGCACTCAATTGTCCGGCGCGTGCCCGCGCGAGCGGTTCGAGGTAGGTTGACAGGCCCTCTTCCATCCAATGGTAACGGTCCGGAACATCGGGAAATCCGAGATGAAAAAACTCGTGGGTCAGATGCCAGTCGTCGGCGAAATCGGCCGCCCGGGAACCGGCACCCAGTTTAATGGTGATCTGTTTTCCTCCCCGTTCGTTTCCCGCGTGGATGCCCACGCCATCGTCCACCAAGAGGGCGAGCGTCAGCTGCGGTACGGGAAATTCCCCGTAATAATCGACGACCGCCGTGACGGCATCATCGACCCAGCTCAACAGCTCCGTTTTCGGAGCCGAAAGTTGCCCCGACGACAGAGCTATTTCGATTTTCCCTCCGGTCACCGCATGGGTCAAAACGTCGAAATCTCCCGTCCCGACAAACCGATGGCCGAAAGAACTTCCAGGCATTTTCCGCCAAGTCTCGTTCGTGGAGATATTTCCGGTCTCCCCGTGGAGAAAAGTAAATTCAGCCGCGAAGGTGACGACCAGCAACGAAATGCTCGCAATCGAAAAACGGCCAGCGGAACGAAACGAGCGCATGATATCTTGAACGACAATCAACCCCGCCACCATGTTACGCATTTCCGTCGATTTAATTTAAATGATACCCGCGCTAAAAGAAGCCCACCACTGAAAACGACGAATTCCGAGCCGCGGTAATTCAGCTGCAATGGCCCGGGCAATCCACGGCGAGTCGCCGGGGCCCCACCGCTGCACCGGCTAGTGCAAAAATCAAAGCTACCACCCGAACATTGCAATCCGACCGACTTCCGGACAATTATCTTCTCTGTAATCGACCCGCTCACGAATCCAATCCTGCAGACTATCCTGGTTTCTGTTTGTGGGGTTGCTTGATCGCAAGTGCGGCTGCCGCGGCAATTGACGAGCGAAAAAGAAACCGGAGCGCTCTACTCGTGGGATCACTCTGCCTGTTCACGTGGCCACTTGGTGTCGTTCGTCCTGGAATCCCAAAGCGTCGGAATATTTAAGCCTCAGAGCATCTACGCCGAATCGCCCCCGCCGGTCGCGGGCATCGTGGCACCCGAACCGCCGCGCAACACGCTTTGCAGCATCCGGGCGAGATCGATTCCTTCGAAAGGCTTGGGGAGAATTTTGCAGCGCGGCATACTTTGCAAATTAGCCCGGAGCGCATCGGTCCCGTAACCCGTGATGATGAGTGCGGGCAGTTCAGCTCCGGCAGCGCGGCAACCTTGCACC
>JAYVMJ010000173.1:0-1747 GCA_043759025.1 Verrucomicrobiota bacterium
GCCGCCAACTAAAATGCGCGGCGGCAAATGCGCTGGCACCGTCCGAAAGCCGCTTTGCGAGCGCGGGATCGCGGCGGATTTCGCGGACAGCGGTGGAGATGTTGGTCGCGTTGGCGGTGTCGAGTACATAGGCGTCGATGCCGTGGCGCACGGCCAGACCGAGATTGGTGCGAGGCAGAATCACCGGCCGGCCGATGGAAAAAAACTCCGGCAATTTGGAGGGGAAACGATAGTCGTTGAACGGGTCGGCTTGACCGGGTTGAACAAAAATATCGGCCAGCGCCATGAGGGCCGGGAGGTGTCGGTGATGGAGAATCTGGCCGAGTTCCAGCACGAACGGAGCGACGTCGCGCTCCATGCCGGTGAGAAAATCGACGCGGTTGAGTCCGGTGCGAATCAGCGTGACGCGTTCGCCGGCGCGATTGAGTTGAAGGACGGCGCCGTAAAGGCCGCGCACCTCGGCGGCGTTGGAGGCGTGCACGTTGCCATGATAGAAAATGACGGTCGCGTTCGTCGCCGCACCGTCGAGGATGCGGCGAAATTCGACCGGAAGCGGGTGGGGGAAAAAGTAGCGGGCGTCGGCGGCGGGCGTGAGCACGAGGTCGGGCCGGTCTTTCGGCGCAAACTTGAGCAGGGCTTCGAGAATGACGGTGACACCGTCGGCGGCGGCGAGAAATTCGCGGCTACGCCGCGGATGGGAAAGGTCTGCCGGGACGATTCGGTCGAGTTCGGAGTCCGGTAGTTGTTCCAGCGTTTCACTGCTGCGTCCGAGTGAGAGGGCGAGGATCTCCTGCTCGTTGTCCTCCAAGTGAACCACCACTTTGGCGCGATGACGTTGGGCGAGGATCGAGGTGAGCCGTCGGACATTTTCCCGGGTCGTCCACGCGTGGATCACATCGGGACCCCGCCCGTCGGGAAAAGAAATGCCCGTTTGGGCGTCGGCAAAGGTGATTCCTTGAAAGCAAGGACGTTCGTGGTGCGCGAGGGTCTCGAGATCGTGAGGCACCGCGACGACGCAGTGATGGCCGGTGGCGGCCAATTCGTTGGCGAGGGCCGCGACGTGGAGAGCGCTGTTGGAGGCAAAACTTCCGTGGAGAATAAACAGGAGGTTGAGCGAACGCGTGGTTGGCGCGGGCGGAGGAGCAGGCGCGGGGATTTTGGTGCGATCGCTCAGGGACACCCGGGTCGCGGTCAAGTCCAGCTCGGGGCCGTGGTTTTCATCGGTGGCGATGCTGACGGTTAATTGGGTGGACGCGATGACCGTGCGGCCAGTTGCGAGGTGTCCGCGCAGGCGCGCCGGTCCATGCCCGGCGACGAGAAAATCGATGGTTTCAAAACCGGATCGAGCGGCTTGATCATCGTGGGGGAAAAGCCGTGGCACGTCGGATCGGGGACGGCCTATGTTGCACGACATTTCGCGATGGCCGTAGCGGAGGGTCAGCGCGGTCAGGGTTTCGCCGGGTTGCAAAGTCCAACCCCCAATGCGAACGCGATCGCGCAAAATTCCAGCGGTCACGGGTTCGTCGATGACACCGATGAACGGCGCGGGTTCAACGACAAGGCTGAGGCGTTTAAAGCAGGTCCATTGTCCGTCGGGCAGCTCGGCCTCAAAAAGCGCGACGTAAACCCCGGACGCTAAATTTCCCTCGATGGTAAAGCCGCTTTGGGCGGCGGCCGGGTGTTGTGGAAAGAGGAGGGCGACATCTTTGCGGACACGGGCGCTTGTGGCGTACAGGACACCGGCATT
>JAYVMJ010000174.1:0-2251 GCA_043759025.1 Verrucomicrobiota bacterium
GTCGGCTCCGGCCTGATCGAAAGCGGCCACCGCCACGTCCTCCAAGCCCGCCTTAAAAAAGCCGGCGCTTGGTGGACCGCACCCAACGCTCATGCCCTCTGCCAGCTCCGCACCCTCCGCGCCCATCATCAGTGGGAAAAATACTGGTCCACCAACTGACTTCACTTCCAATTACACCCGTCGCCAGAAGCCGTTTGGCAGGTAGAAACACTGCAGATCTCCTCTACCCCAGCAGCCTTGAGCCAGTCCGGGCGCTGCACGGTACGCTTCGGAAAGTAGCCGACGAGTGTGCGATTCACAGTGCTCAACCGTATGTGACGACATTACACCTCGACGAAGAGCAGCAGGACGCTGCCTCAGTGATCGACGCCGTACAGGCGTGGAGTGCGCGTAAGCGGGAGCTTTTCAAGGAATCACATTTATTGCTGGCGTGGGACCGTCTGGAGCGAGCGGCTGGATGGGCTGATCCGTGAGCATTCACCGGGAAATCAATTTCGTGAACGAGTTCTGCCAGCAATTCAGAGTTCAGCGTACCGCTGGGCGGGCCAATCATCACACCTATTAATGACAAAGCCAGAAGCAGCTTTTTAGCTACGTTCTGGCTTTGTTCATTTGTAACCGCCTGCGCGGTAAATTGGTGCCCTCACGGAGAATCGAACTCCGATTTATAGAATGAGAATCTACTGTCCTAACCGTTAGACGATGAGGGCGAAAAACCGAAAAATGAGAAAGCGCACCGGCCGCGTTGGCGTCAAGTGCGCAGAGTGATCAAACCGTGAAGAGTTCTTCCGGCTTGAAAAAGCGGGCCAGCTCGGCCTTCGCGTTTTCGTCGCTGTCGGAAGCGTGGCAGACGTTCTTCATCATCTCCGTGCCGAAATCCCCGCGGATCGTCCCCTTCGCCGCCTTGCGCGAGTCGGTCGGTCCAAGGAGGTCGCGCACTTGCTGCACGATGTTGTCGCCTTCCAGCGCGAGCACGATCACGGGGCGCGAGCTCATGAAAGCCTCGATCTCCGGATAAAACGGCTTGTCGGCCACATGCGCGTAATGCGTGCGCAGCAGAGTCGGGGTCAGCCGCATCATCTTGCAGCCCACGACCGTAAATCCGGCGTTTTCGAAGCGACTCAGCACGTTTCCCACATGGCGCTGGGCCATGCAGTCTGGTTTAAAAATAACGAATGTTCTCTGCATATGAATGGTCGAACATACATTTGCCGACCTCCGTGAGAAGCCTAGATTTCCGATCCCTTAATCGCTGCCAAAAAGAGGCTTGCGGGAGTCACCCGCTCGCGCCCACCCCAACACCCGTCAACGACTCATCCCGCTCGCGACTGGCGCATCGAACTGAACGCCGCCAGAGCCGCTTCGCGTGCCTCACCATGAACGACGACGGGATGCGGATAATCCCGACCGAGAGTCACTGCCGCGCCGGCCAAAATAGCCATCGGCGCGGCCCATGGTTCGTGAATAAATTCCGCCGGCATCGCGGCCAGTTCCGGCACAAACCGGCGAACATACGCGCCAGTCGGATCGAACTTCGCCCCCTGCAGAATCGGATTGAAGATGCGAAAATAAGGCGCGGCGTCGGCCCCGCACCCCGCCGACCATTGCCAGCCGAGGGTGTTGTTCGCGAGGTCGGCGTCGACCAGCGTATCCCAAAACCACGCGGACCCTTCCTGCCAGGAAAGCCGCAGGTGTTTCACCAGAAAAGACGCCACGATCATCCGCACGCGATTGTGCATCCAACCGGTTTGCCAGAGCTGCCTCATGCCCGCATCCACGATGGGATAGCCGGTCAACCCACGCTGCCACGCGCAGAGTTGTGCCGCGTTTTTCTTCCACGGAAATTTGGCGAATTCGATCCGCAACGGCTGCTCGGGCGTCTGCGGGAAATGATACAGCAAGTGATGCGCGAATTCGCGCCAGCCAAGCTCCTTTAAAAACACCATGGCGCCCCGATTCGCCGGGAAAACCCCGCTCTCTTTGGACAATGAACTAACCGCCGACCAGAGCTGACGCGGGCCGATCTCCCCGAAATGCAAGTGTGGCGAAAGCGAAGACGTTCCCTCTGTCTCCGGAAAATTGCGACGGTCGTCATACTCCGCCAGCCCGCTCGCGATAAATTGCTTCACTCTCTTCCGCGCCCCCGCTTCACCCGGCGACCACGCCTTGGCCAGCCCCGCGTCCCAATTGATGGTTGGGAGCAGTTTCAATTCGGCGAGCGTCACGCCCGACGGCCCTTTCGAGGGCGAAG
>JAYVMJ010000175.1:0-1753 GCA_043759025.1 Verrucomicrobiota bacterium
GCATCTGCGCCGGCATGTCTTCATTCGAATGGTAGTGCATCACCTCCGGAACTTAAAGCTTCAGCACCGGCATCGTCCTGGCGATGGAAAAACTCCGTCGCTCAAGGCTTCCATTCGCGATTTCGTAAGCGTCACCATAACTTTTCGAGCAACTAACAACGAAAATAGTAGCAGGAGAAAGCAGCATGTCACTAACGCGACGACACTTTTTGATGGCGACGACCGGCTCCGCCGCACTCGCACTGATTCCGAAATCGCAGGCGGCGGCGATGGTCACGATCGTCGAATTCGACAGCGCCGGAAATAAGAAAGGCGTCGTCACGGTGGAGAAGGTCGTGAAGAGCGACGCAGAATGGCGCAAGCAGCTCAGCTCGGAACAGTTTGACGTCACGCGCCGCGCGGGAACGGAACGAGCTTTCACCGGCAAGTACGCGAAGAATCACGAGGCGGGGATTTATCGCTGCATCTGCTGCGCGACGGCGTTGTTCAGATCGGAAACGAAATTCGAATCGGGCACCGGCTGGCCCAGCTTCTACGCTCCGATCGCCAAAGAGAATATCGGCAAGCAATCCGACAAGAGCCTCGGCATGGATCGCGACGAAACCAAGTGCGCGCGTTGCGACGCTCATTTAGGGCACGTTTTCGACGACGGCCCCAAACCCACCGGCCTGCGTTACTGCATGAATTCCGCGGCCCTGAATTTTGAACCGAAAGCGAAAGGCTGATCTTTATGAACAAATTTGTTGCTCTGTGTGTTTCGGCTGTATGCGCGTGCGGTGCCGGTAAGCTCCCCGCGCCCTCGGCCGACGCGAATGCTGCCGGATCGAAATCCGCGGCGGTCGTCTTTTCAGGCGGCTGTTTTTGGGGCGTCGAAGCCGTGTTCGAACGCTTGAAGGGAGTTGCCGGCGCCGTTTCCGGTTACAGCGGCGGTGAGAAGAAAACGGCTCACTACGATATGGTGAGCGACGGCAACACGGGCCACGCTGAATCAGTTCAAGTAACCTACGATCCTTCGCAGATCAGCTACGGCCAGTTATTGCAGGTCTTCTTCAGCGTCGCGCATGATCCGACGGAGCTGAATCGCCAGGGACCGGACACGGGGACGCAATACCGCTCGGCGATTTTTTACTCCGATGACGAGCAGAAGCGCGTCGCCGAGGCCTACATCAAGCAGCTTGACGATGCCAAGGTGTTCCACCATCGCATTGTGACTCAGGTGACTCCGCTCAAGGCCTTTTACGCAGCGGAGGGCTATCATCAGCACTACTTGGACCATCACCTGAACGAACCCTACATCGTGTTCAACGATATTCCCAAGGTGAAGGAGCTGGAAAAACAGTTCCCAGAACTGGTCGCAAAACGTCTGTCCGGCAAGTTATAATTGGGTGGAGCGCGGGAGTAACTCAGTGGTAGAGTCACAGCCTTCCAAGCTGTTGGTCGCGGGTCCGATTCCCGTCTCCCGCTCCATTCTTTCAAGGGCTTACGTAAACACGTAGTTCCTTTTTTGTTACTCGGCACACAGCTTTCGTGTTTTTTGGTCCACGTTCTGTCCATTTTACAAGCGGCGATTCTCAGGGACGCCTCCTTGGGCCAACCCGCCTAACTCTTCCTGGGAACACTCTCCGCGTCCATACCTGCCTGGTTCTCCCCCTGTCGGACCAAAATAGAAAGTTCCTATTTTCGGGGATTGATCAAAACCCTCATGGTAGGTTCGCACAGCCCGGAATGCTGCGCGAGAATCGAAGAGCCTAAT
>JAYVMJ010000176.1:0-3532 GCA_043759025.1 Verrucomicrobiota bacterium
TCACCCACACGGGCCCGCCATGCAATTGCACCGGGCGAGTGCCATGCAAAAACTCGGGTGCACGTTAACCACGCGTCTTTTGCTCTTCGGTCAAATTCAACCCTTCGGCATCCCTTCCACGAGTGCCGACGTAGGGTGAGTCCGGCCTCAAGATATTTGCCGATATACTCTGAGATGGCCTCTTTGCCTTTTCTTAGAGGCAACAGTTCCGCCCTACCCAGACCGTACCGCGGAAGAACCTTCCGAAGTAGCGACCACAGCGCGACCAGCTCAGGCGCAGCCGATGCCTTGTACCGAGCACGGAGTTCTCGGAAGCGTGGAGTCGGCCCGTGGCTCTTACGCTCCTCCTGGCACGCATCGAAAGACGTCCAATCAAAAGAGTCAGCCCGGGTGTCCCATTCCACGGCAACGAGCAAATGATAGTGGGGTCGTCCCTGCTTTTGTGGCTCAAGCACGCGAATGAAACTGACGATCCAGCTCCCATTGCGGACCAAATAGCTATTCCAGCGCCGAGCAAATTGGGTGGGATGGAGATTGGCCTCATCAGTAACGGTGAAAAATAGACAATGATTTCGACTCCAGTGTTCGACAAATGACGCGACGTTCAGTCGAAGGTGAAATGCAGCTTTTGCCTCCGCTCCACTTGGCACTCCCCAGCGGCGAAGAGTATCCCCGTCCAGCTGTTCCCACACGGCACGATCGTTGTCCTTGGATTTGTAGAAGTTTCCTGATCCGGGGAGTCGTTTAAGGCGGTATCTTTTGGCGGGTTTGTTGGAATTGTTACTATTCTGACAAGGAAGGCCGGCAGGGTCCGGCGCGACCGCTTCGCGGTCGCATCCGGAGCCCTGCACGGCCCTTTCTGTGCGGTCGTCTGGATTGACAACCCAGCCCGCGCCTTCCACAAAGATGCGAGAAGGGATTTGCGTCCTTTTTAGTTTTAGCCCTCCTGTCGCGTCAACGGCATGGGGGCCTTCTTTTTTTTGGGTCACGGTGGTGGCCTCCCGTTGAGCACGACTCTTGGCGGCCCCGAGGCGACTTCGGGAAGGATGCCGCGTGAGACGCCCGATATTTCACCGCCCTTATGGGCTCGGGGTGAATTATCGGGCTCGTGTGCGGTGCCGATCTCTGCCGGGTCACGTTCGCCTTGTGCGGTCAGTTGTGCGGCGGCCCATTCTTCACCGAGGTAATCTACTTGAATCTTAACCGCTTCTAAAAGTATGCGAAGGAGTTCGAGTCTCTTCTCCCGCTCCAATTTCAAAAACCGCTGTCCCTCAGCGGTTTTTTTGTTATCCCAGATTCCGTGAAAGCTTCCGAATTCTTTGCCCTGCCGCCTTCTCTGGCCCGGTTTGCGTCTTTTTTTCCGGCCGAGGCGGCTCCGTGGGAATGGTTAAAGCAGATCAGCGCGGCCCTTGAGGCTGCGGAGTTCGGTCCCAGCGAACTCAAAATCCCGGCGGGGGTACATATCGAGGGCAAGGTCTGGATTCATCCCTCGGTTAAGTTGCCGCCATTTGCCGTCATCGTCGGGCCCGCCTACATCGGGGCGAAAACCGAGCTGAGGCCGGGCGCGTATATTCGCGGGAATGTGATCGTGGGCGAAAAATGCGTTCTGGGGAATTCGAGCGAATTTAAAAACTGCCTGCTGATGGATGGCGTGCAGGCGCCGCACTTTAATTATGTCGGCGATTCACTGCTCGGTAATGGCGCGCATCTCGGCGCGGGCGTGATCTGTTCGAATTTCCGCTTGGATCAGGGCGAAGTGATTTTGCGCCTGCCGGCGGGGGCGATTGCGACCGGCCTGCGGAAATTTGGCGCGGTCCTCGGCGACAAAGCCGAGGTGGGCTGCAACGCGGTGCTAAACCCCGGCACACTGCTCGGACCTCGGGCATTGATTGCGCCCTCCACTTCGTTTGGCGGTTACCTTGCGGCCAACACAATTGCCCGCGCACGGCAGACCATCACGACCGTCGCCCGTCGGGGCTAAAAACGTTCTCGTAATCGTTCTCTTTCTCGGTCTCTCCTTTTCGTTCCACAATTTTAAGCGAACGCTCACGACCTCGACTCATGCCCCGCATCCTCACTGGCATTACGCCCTCCGGCACCCTGCACATTGGCAATTATTTCGGCGCGATGCGTCCAGCCATTGATCTGCAGCAGGGTGGGGATTCGTTTTACTTCATCGCGGATTATCACTCGATGACGACGCTCACGGATGCCAAGGAGCGTTTAGCCTATACGCAGGGAATAGCGCTCGACTGGCTCGCCTGCGGCCTCGATCCGGCCAAGGCGGGTTTCTGGCGGCAAAGCGACGTACCCGAGGTCTGCGAGCTCATGTGGTTGATCGGCTCACTCACGCCGATGGGTTTGTTGGAGCGGGCGCACAGCTACAAGGACAAGGTTGCCAAGGGCATTTCGCCTAATTTCGGGCTTTTCGCTTATCCGGTGCTGATGGCGGCGGATATTTTGTTGTTCGATACCAACGTGGTGCCGGTCGGCAAGGACCAGAAGCAGCACTTGGAAATGACCCGCGACATCGCGATCAAGTTCAATCAAACCTACGGCGAGACGTTCGTTGTTCCCGACGAGAAAATCCAGGACGACGTCGCGGTCATTCCTGGCCTTGACGGGCAGAAAATGTCGAAGAGTTACGGCAACACGATTGAGATTTTCGGTGAGGAGAAAGTGCTGCGGAAAAAAATCATGGGCATCGTCATGGACTCGCGCACTCCCGCCGAACCCAAGCCCGACGCCGAAAAGAATCTCGCCGTTCAACTGCTCAAGCTGGTCGCGCCCGCGGATGTCGCGCTCGATTTCGAGAACCGCTTACGCGCTGGCGGACTCGGCTACGGCGATCTCAAAAAGGCTCTGTTCGAGCACTACTGGAATTTCTTTGCGCCGTACCGCGTGAAGCGCGCCGAACTCGCCGCTAATCCGGATTACGTCGAAAAAGTTTTGCGTGACGGAGCCGATCGGGCCCGTGCCGTAGCGGGCAACGTGATGGCCCGAGCCCGCAAGGCCTGCGGTTTGCGCTGATTGCTGAATGCAGGCGGCGGTCCGCCTCTGTTGCCCGCCGGGTGAATCTCAGTTGTGTGAGGTGCCGTTTTTATTTGCGACGGGAAACACGCGCATCTCGCCGGTGCTGAGACGCAATGCCAGTCGATCGCCTTCGGGCGAAAATCCCAGCCACTGGCCGCTGCCATCATCCGGTACCGGCAGAAAACCGATCTCGCGCCTGGTGGCGGGGTGCCAGAGGTGAATGCCCAACCCTCCTTCGTGCGTGGCCAGCACGCGTCCATCGGGAGAAAAAGCAATTTGCCCCACCGACGTCATATGCCGCCCCAATTCGTAGCGCCGATGAGGGGCTTTGGTTTCCCACAGGAAAAGCAAACCATCCGTTCCTCCGGTGACGAAGGTTTGTCCATCCGGCGAAAAAACCACCGAGGCCACTTCGTAACGGTGACCGTCGAGGCGGACGCGCTCCCCGGTGACGAGATCGAGGATATGCAATTCGGTTGATGCCCCACCCCAAACAAAC
>JAYVMJ010000177.1:0-4050 GCA_043759025.1 Verrucomicrobiota bacterium
CTGACGCGATCGGTGTAAGTCGCCATCCTGGTTTTGTAGTCGAAACCCATTTCGGTGTCCGTCGCCCGTTTCGGGTCTGCACCGCTTTCCTTGACGCGAAGCATGCGTCCCGTGGTTTTTTCGATCACCACCTCGGCCTTGTTATCGAAGGCGTACAAGGCGCGGACAATTCCGTTCGACTTGGTGTCGGTGGTGACCCGCATTACATCCACGCCGTCCTGTTTTTCTTCGTGGGCGGCGATGATGATGTCACCCGCGTGGCCGAAAATCGCGAAGCTCACGCGGTACGTGAACGTTTCCCCATCGCGAAATGCCGTAAAGGGCGCGGCGCGGCCGAGCGTGGCGGCCGCCAACAATGCGATCCAAAGCAAACGAAACGAGAATCTCATGCACATCCCGACACCAAAATAAATAAAAAGTGCAACGGCGAGCCTCTTAGTGCGAGCGTCGGGATTCACCGATCAGGTGAATCTCGGGGTCTTTGAAATTAGCGCGGATGAGCGGTTTTGGAAATCCGTTTTTCCCGTGACGCAGTTAGCGAGCAGCCGCCGGCGGCACGCCCGCGAGTTTTTGGCACGTTTCCAATGTATCAATTTCGGCGGGCGTCTTGTCCGTCCGAATCCGTGCAATTCTTGGAAACCGTAACGCGTACCCACTCTGATGTCGCGTGCTGGGTTGGATTGAATCGAATGCGATTTCCAGCACGGTGTCCGGCTGCACGATGCGTTGCCGTCCGCGAACCTCGACCGTGTGGTCGAGAAAGTGCGTGGTCAGCGTTGCGATTTCCGCCTCCGTGAGACCTGAATAGGCCTTCCCAACGGTTAACAGCCGTTCGTTTGCGGTGTCCCGAATCGCGAACGTATAATCGGAAAGCACGCCGCGTCTTTTGCCATGCCCGTATTCGACAGCCACGACCACCACGTCGAGTGTCGCGTACGCCTTCTTCAATTTGAGCCATGCCTGTCCGCGCCGCCCGGGCGTGTAGAAACTTCCCGGATCCTTGGCCATGAGACCTTCGTTACCGCGCTCTCGTGCACGCAGAAAGGCCGCTTCGATTTCGAGCGCCGAGGTTGCTTGGGTGATCGGTGCGATCCGCAATTTGTCATGGGTTGGCGGAATGATTGCCTCAAGGTGCCCCCGTCTTTCCCTCAGCGGCTCCTTGAGCAGGTTGTGGCCATCGAGCCACAGCAAATCATACAGTGAAATTGACACTGGGATTTCGGCGCCGAGAAAAAGATCGTCACCTTTCCGGCCCAGCCTTTTTTGCAATTCGGCAAACGGCAACGCCCGTCCATCGCGCCAGGCGAGAAGTTCGCCGTCGCCGATAAAATTGCAGGGCAAATCGACGACACTCGCGGCCAGGTCGGGGAATTGCGCCGAGATATCATGGAGATCGCGGGAAAATAATCGCACCTCGCGGCCCACCTTGTGCAACTGGCAGCGAATGCCGTCGTATTTTTCCTCCAGCCAGACGGGTGGTGAGAGCCGCGCCATGATCGCTTCGGCGGTGGGCTCGGGACTGGCCAACATGAATTGAAGCGGTCGGAAGGGACGAAGTTCAATTTGCGCCAGCTCGTTCGTCATCGCTTTGCGGTAAACCAAGGCCAAATCGCCGCAGAGCAAATTTGCCTCCCGGACTTCCTCCAGCGTCCTTTCGGCCGCGGCGGCGATGGCCTCTTCGACGAGTCCTTCCTTCAACCCGATGCGCAAATCGCCCGTAATGATTTTCACCGCGTATTTCGCCTCCTCCGCGGTCAGTCGTTCGAGCAGACTTTCCAATTGCGCCAGCTTTTCCGTGGGGCCGCGCGCCATGGCCAGCGCGGCGAAAATCGCATCCAGTCCGAAGAGCGTCGGCCCGGGACTCTTCGGTGATCGACTGGAAAGCAGGGATTCCGCCGTCTCTCCAGTATCCCGATAACGTGCATAACTGGTCCTGAAGTCACCCTCCGTGACCCCGGCCACGTGCGTGACCGCTCGCTTGATTAGTGCGACGCCAGTGTTGAGTGTTCGCGCATCAGCCTGGGGAAAAGCGCGACCGGTGAAATAAATCGCCGCATGGGCCGCCGCTTCGATGGGAAGACCGGCAAAATACGCGCTGAGCGCCGCAATTTTTTCCAACTTGCTGCCGGTTGCGCCAACGATTCGGGCGGTGTGCGCAAACCGGCGGAAAGAATCCACTGCTTCCGTCTCTGCGTCTGAGGTCGGCGCGCGGGCATCGACCCTCGTGTGAGTGGTGGTTTCCGCCTTGGGCGCGAGAGTCATGCCCAGTTCCAGTTGATTGTCCTGACCCACCGCCCACGCCTCGAGGCCGCGCTCGCGCAACGTCTGCGCAAATTCCCGGGCGAAACCGTGAAGCGTAAAAACTCTCTGGGGTTGAACTTGCTCAACGAAGGTCAGCAAATCCGCGTAATCCGCGTGATCCGAAAGCGGAAACGCCGCGTCGCATTGGTAGCGATACCTCGCGCCCGGGTCGAGCGCCCAGCCAGTGATCATGGCGGTCCGCTTGTTCTCCAGCTTGCGTAGTGGCGTCCACGATGCGGCTTGCGGTGGACAGAGAATGACATGCCCGGCGGCCTTTTCGGGCTCAAACAGTGCATACGATGGAAAGGTCATGCCCAATTGCTCGTAGACTTTCGTCAGGCGATGCGTTTGCGGATGCAGCATCGCAGGCAGGCCGTCGCGACCGAGGGCTTGGAGCAATTCCTGACTCTTGCCGAGACTGTACCCGAACAGCACCGGAATCGCATCCTCGTGCAACGCTTGCCGGCAAAATGCCATGATGTCCGCGATGACTTTTTCCGTCGGAGGGAAAACGTAGCGTGGCAGTCCGAACGTTGTTTCCATGATCAGCGTTTCCGCGCGCGGCGTGGCGCATTTCTCGGCGGACAAGCCCTGGCGCAGTTTAAAGTCACCGGTGTAGAGCAAGGTACCTTCGTCGGAGGTGGCGTGAAACTGCGCCGATCCAAAAATATGACCGGCGGGAAAAAGCCGCACAACGCAACCGGGCGTGAGTTCGTGAGGCCGCTTGTATGGCAGCACGATTTCGCGGCGCTCGCCCGGCAAGCGGGCCTGCATCAATTTCGCGGTGCCCGCGGAACAAAGCACTTCCTTGTGGGCGGCGACGTGATCGAAGTGCGCGTGCGATACGAAACCGCGCTCCACCGGGAAATGCGCGTCGAGCCACCAGTCGATTTGCGGAAGATATACGCCGTCGCGATAGTCTAAGGTCCAAGCCATCGAGCGGAACGTACGTGCACGCGCGACTCCGTCAAATGCGCGCCCGGCATCCGCGATAATTTAAAGTGCCAATTCAATCTGGTTCGTGGCCGGCAGCGCGTGGGCTTTGATGCCGCGAGCGCGGAGCGTCGCGGCAAATTCCTTCGCGAATCCGTGGAGGGTGGAGACGACTTTGGGTTGAACTTTTTCGACGAAGGCGAGCAGGTCGGGAAAATCCGCATGGTCTGAAAGAGGAAAGGCGGCGGCGCAGCCAAATCGGCGGACAGCGCCGGAATCCATGGCCCAACCGCTGACAATTGCCGTGCGCTTGGGATTGATCCAAGTGATCGGCTCTGTTTGGCCGGACATCGGAGGCGCGATCACCACGTGTCCGACGTGAGACTTGATATTAAGCAAGGAATAAGGCGGGAGTTTCATGCCCAGTTCGGCATAACGTCCGGTCATTTTGTAACCGTAGGCATGCAACATAACGGGCAGGCCGGCCCGACCCACGAACTGGAGCAACTCCTGGGTTTTCCCCAAGCTATACGCGTAAATTACGGGAGTGACTCGATCCGCCAATGCGGCGCGGCAAAAGTCCACGATGCCGCGTTCGATTTCCTCCGCCGGCGGAAGGACATAACGCGGCAAACCGAAAGTCGTTTCCATGATCAGCACGTCGGCGCGCGGGACGACGCAGGTTTCCGCGGCGGGGCTTGGGCGTAATTTGAAATCGCCGGTATATCAGTCGTTGCATAAGTACGTGCACAGATTGGCTTGGGCCGCGGATACCGTATCGGGCAATTGGAAGAAGGACTGAACCAGTCCGCTGCG
>JAYVMJ010000178.1:0-11840 GCA_043759025.1 Verrucomicrobiota bacterium
ACCACTAAGGAACATCGCGGCGATGCCCCCCGGTCGATCGCTTACGACAATTACGTTTCACGCCGAACTACGGAACTCCAAAGCATGGGCGGAAAGTTAAAAGATCACAGCGCCGCAGCGCTCAAAGCCCAAGAGGAAGCCAACGATCTTTTTGGCGGCCCACCAGGAGACTCAGTCGCCACGACTTGGGGCCCAAAAAGCAAAGCGCAAACTGAGCAGGAGTTTACCGGCAAGCTCGACGACATGGACCGGAAAAAGAGAACGGATTGAGCGGCGATTGTGACGCGGGGAGATCGTGCGGGAGTTGGTCCTCGCTTGGCCAGCAACGCGCTTGGAGATCGTGATCGCCCGGTTGCCGACGGAGGTTTGGCCGCCCACCGGTTCGGAACTTCGCTTATTTCGCCCGGTTGCGCGGGTGATGCTTGGCGTGTTGATCGAGCAGGCGGAAATTCTCCACCGCCGTATAGATCTGTGTCGTACCGATGCTCGCGTGACCCAGCATTTCCTGAATCGCGCGCAGATCGGCGCCACCACCCAATAGATGCGTGGCAAACGAATGTCGCAGCAAATGGGGTTTCACCTTTTTACCCAAGCCGGCGAGTTGCGCGTATTTCTTCACGATGACCCAAACGGTCTTTCGCGAGATGGCCTTGCCTCGTTCGCTGATGAACAGCTCGCTGCCGGTGCGCGGCTTCAGCAATCGCGAGCGAGCCGAACCCAAGTAGGCCAATACCGCATCGCGGGCGCGCCCGCCGAGCGGAACCACGCGCTCCTTGGAGCCTTTGCCGAAAACCCGCACGAATCCGTTTTCGAGATCCACCTGTTGCAGGGAAAGCCCGCTCAGCTCCGAGATCCGGAGACCGCTCGAATAAAAAAGCTCCAACATCGCCCGATCCCGAATCGCGTAGGCATCGCCGCTCATCGGCATCGAAAGGAGCTTGTCCATGTCGCCGGTGGAAAGCGTCTCAGGCAACTTGCGGCGCACCTTCGGCCCGGCCAACAATGCGGTGGGATCATCGTTGCGGACGCCCTCCTTTTTCAAATGCTGACAGAGCATTCGAACCGCGCTCAATTTTCTCGCCTGGCTGGAAGCGGAAAATTTTTCGTCGCTCAACCAATGCAGCCAAGCCGTGAGGTGTTTTGCCGTCACCTTGGTCCAATCCGCCGCCCCTTTTCTTTTTAAAACGTGAGCCGCCTGCCGCAAATCGCTTTCGTAGGAACCGGCCGTGTTGCGCGACAGACCTTTCTCCAATTCGACGTAGCCGAGGTAGCGATCAATCTCATCGGCAAATCCGGGCGGCGCCGGAAGCATCGGCGCCTCTTTTTCCCGAGGCCGATTTCCGCCGCGCGCCTTCACGATTACTCCACGGAGGAGCGGGTCAGTAACGCCGCGGACGGCGCGGACCGGGAGGCGGAAGATTGGTCTCGCGAATACGGTAGGTGATCCGGGCCTTGTCGAGGTCGTACGGACTCATCTCCATCTTCACCTTGTCGCCGGCGGCGATCTTGATGAAGTGCTTGCGAAGTTTGCCGGAAATATGCGCCAACACCATGTGGCCATTGTCGAGTTGCACCCGAAACATCGTGCCCGGGAGCACGGTGGTAATCTTACCCTCCACTTCAATCACTTTGCCGTCAGACATAATGGAAAAAAGAGGGGCTGACTGGTGTTTGGATCATACGAAAAGAGTAATGGAAAAACCGTTGTATGTGCGAGACACAGCGCGTAAGTCAAGGCGTTACCCGTCTTTGCCTGCAAGCAGGTCGAGGCGACGCCAGACCGCCAAGCGCGCCAGTTGTCCTCATGACCACCGAAAATCGTCCCACCCTGCCCTGTCCTTTCGACAAATTCCATCCTTCCCAGCTCATCCGGGACGATGAGTTTTACATGGCGCAAGCGTACAATCAGGCCATCGACGCGTGGCGGCAGGACGAGGTGCCGATCGGCGCGATCATCGAATTGGGCGGTGAAATCATTGCGGCCGCCCACAATCAACGCGACAGCACGCGCGATCCGACGGCTCACGCGGAGATTCTCGCCATGGGCCAGGCCGCTCGCGCGGTGGATAACTGGCGGCTGACCGGAGCGACCCTTTACGTTACCAAGGAACCTTGCCCCATGTGCTCGGGTGCAACACTCATGTCGCGTTTGAAGCGCGTGGTCTACGCGGTTTCCGACGCGAAGATGGGCTGCCTCGGCGGCGCGATCGATCTCAACACTCTGCCGCAATCGAATCATCACCTGGAAATCACGCGCGGCATTCTGGAAAAACCGTGTCTGGAATTATTGCAGGCCTATTTCCGATTGAAGCGGAGCACCGAAACCTAACATGCGCGGGATCCCTCGCTTATTCCCCGGCGCTTGCCGTCTTCAAGAAGTCCACAAACACCCCCGCGACCCCGACCGGACGCGGTCCCTGCGGGTAAAGAACATGCAGCGGACGCGTCAATCGCAGCCCCGGCACGGATAGCACCGTGAGACAGCCGCGCGCGAGTTCGTGTCGCAACGCGAGTCGGGAGAGGAATCCGACGCCCACGCCGGTTTCGACCAAGCCCTTGATGGTTTCGCTGCTGTCGCTCTCGAGCACCACGGTCAACTTTCGCGAGTCGATCCCCAGTCGTTTCAGCGCCAGATCGACCACCCGCCGCGTCCCCGAACCCGGCTCGCGCAACACGCACGGAGTCGCGGCCAGTTCAGCGGCAGTCACGCGCGGTTTTTTCGCCAACGGATGATCGGGCGAAACGACCGGCACGATCTCGTCCTCGGCGAAACGCTCGGTCTTCAACTCGCGCCGGCCGCTCGGGCCCTCGATCAAACCCAAATCGATGCGGCGGGCGAGCAACGCGGCCGCCACTTCCTCGGTGTTGCCCATGCGCAAGGAAAGCTCCACCGCGGGATAGGTTTGTTGGAATCGGCCCAGCCAGCGCGGTAATAGATATTGGGCGATGGTCGTGCTGGCGCCGAGCTTGAGCGAACCGCTCACCAACAATTGACCGGCCTGCAACCGCTGCTCAACCTCGCGGTGCAATTCCTCGACCTGAATCGCGTGATCGAGCAGCGCGTGCCCCGCCGGAGTCAGAGTGATGCCACCGGGCGCGCGCACGAAAAGAGAGCGCCCATAATGCTCCTCCAGTTGCTTGATATGCTGCGTCACCGCCGGCTGGGAAATGTGCAGCGTGGCCGCCGCCCGGGTGAAATTAAGTTTTTCCGCGACGACGCGAAAAACATGAAGGCGGTAATCGGGCATGCCTCCCAGCTTTGCGCGGGTTGATCAAAAGTCAGGCGAAGAAAAGCGTCACGCACCGATCAACCAAATCTCGCCCACGGTGAGGCTCGCGAGAATCACCCAACCGATCAGCGCCGTGCCGACCGCCCTCAGGCCGTTCGCGCGCAACCGGCCGAAATCGATCTGCAGTCCCATCGCCGCCATCGCCATGGCCATCGGGAAATTCGCCACGGCCAACAACCAGGCGTTAACGAACCCAATCTGCGCAAGGTGCTCCGGGGCGAAATGAATCGCGAGCGTGTTGACGGCGCCAACGAGCAGGAACCCGAGCACAAACCATGGCTTCGGAATGGTGGGCGCAACCGTCACCTCATCGATCTCGGCCGCGACGTTATTGTCACGTTCGCTTCCAAAAAACCAGCCCAGGACGAGAACGGCCGGCACCAGCAAGACCACGCGGGTCAATTTGGTCACCGTGCCCAACTCGGCCGTTTCCGGAAACGGCGCCACCGCCGCCATCACCTGCGCGACTTCGTGCAAGGTCGCACCCGCCATCATCCCATAGTGCACCGGGCTCAACGCCCACTGGTGTTGAATAAAAGTATAGAGTAGCATCGCGCCCGTTCCGATAAGGCTGCAAAGGGGAATGACCAGCGCGATGTCCTCTTCTTCCGCGCGCAACGTCGGAGCCGCCGCCACCACCGCCGATCCTCCACAAATCGAACTGTCCACCGCGATCAAGCAGGCAACAATTGGCTCGAGCCCCATCTGGTGTCCGAGCCAATTGATTCCAATAAGCCCTGTGGTTACCACCGTGGCATCCAACAACAAAATTTTAAGCCCGGCATGCAGCACGAGTTCGAAATTCAGCCGCACCCCGAGCAGGATAATGCCTAGTCTCAACAATTTCTTCGCCGAGAATCCGATTCCTGCATCGCGCTCGCGGGGCACTTGCAGGAAAGCGCGCCACGCGAGACCGAGCAACAATGCAATCGAGAGTGCGCCCAGATGTTGCAACCCCGGCATTCGTGCCAATGCGAGCGCCAACCCCGCAAACGCCGCCGTCATGACGAGGCCGGGAACGAATGCATTGAACGTTGGTTTCATGAGCGCAATCCTACCATCCCGACGGTGGTTTCGGGAAATACCGTTAACCAATCCGTCATAATAGGAAGTTATCGCGAATGCGCCGACCGGGTTGCGGCGGGCTGAGCAGTTGACGGAGCGGAAAAGTTGGGCAACACTCACAACTCCGTTTCACTTCAATCAGAAAACAACTCCACCCTATGTCCTATACCCTCCCGCCACTTCCCTACGCGCCGAACGCCCTTGAGCCGCACATCGACGCGAAGACGATGGAAATCCATCACGGCAAGCATCACCAAGCCTACATCACGAACGCGAATAACGCCCTCAAGGATCACGCCGACCTCGCGGCCCTCGACGTCAACACGCTGATCGCCGATCTCTCAAAAGTGCCGGAGTCCATTCGTGGAGCGATCCGCAACAACGGTGGCGGCCATAGCAATCACTCCTTCTTCTGGACGATTCTCGGACCCGGCAAAGGCGGTGCTCCGAAAGGCACGCTGGCTGCGGCCATCGAGGCTCAACTCGGCGGTTTCGCGAAATTCAAGGAAGACTTCGCGAAAGCAGGCGCCACCCGTTTCGGTTCCGGCTGGGCGTGGCTCGTGGTGGGTGCGGACAAGAAACTTTCGATCGGTTCGACCGCGAATCAGGATAGCCCGCTGATGGGCAAAGCGGTTGCCGGCATCGAAGGCAAACCGGTCATCGGTCTCGATGTGTGGGAACACGCTTACTATTTGAACTACCAGAACCGCCGCCCGGATTACATCGCTGCTTTCTGGAACGTCGTAAATTGGGACGCGGCCGAGGCGAACTACGTCGCCGCAACGAAGTAAGCGCTCCGCGTTTTTCGTTTCTCCACGGTCTTCATTTATTTGATTTTCAAGCCGCGCGATTAGGCGCGGCTTTTTTATGGTGGCTTGTCAACGAGTTGATTCCCAGCGCGCCCGGAGGTCGCGCTCCACCTTTATGCGTTCACCTTGATAGCTTAAACTTGATGCTTTCACCTTGGTTCAGGCTGTTTGCGTGGGTGGAACCCGACCTCCGGGCGGGTTTGATCGAGGCATGGCCGACTATCCCGAAAGACTATCGCACTCGATCCCATCGTGGGTTAAAGGTGGAGCGATTTATCATATTCGCATCAGGATTAATTCCCGTTCTCCAGTCCCGCTCACCGATCCGGCCCTCGGGCCTCTGCTACTCGAATCTGCTCGCATTTATCATCAGCAGGAGCGTTGGAACTGTTCACTATTTCTGCTGATGCCCGATCATTTGCATGCCCTCATCCAATTTCCGCTTGAACAGAAAATGAGCAACATCGTGGGCGCATGGAAGCGGTACCAAGCCAGGCAACACGGCATTCGCTGGCAGACGAATTTCTTCGATCACCGGATTAGGCCTGGCAGCGAACTGAACGAAAAAGCGGCCTATATTCTGCGCAATCCTGTCGTGGGAAAGTTGTGTGGTGCGGATGAAGCGTGGTCTTTTGTGCTTTACGGTAACCCTTAAGCGCGCCCGGAGGTCGCGCTCCACCGGCATAAAAAAAAGCCACCCAGCCTTTGCAGGCTGGACGGCTGAAACTTTTGAAACCGCAAGCGCCAGGCTTACTTGGTTGGCACGCTCTGGATCGTCTTGAGAATACGACCGGCGACCAGATACGGATCGGCGGCGGAATTCGGACGACGGTCCTCAAGGTAACCCTTGTAACCAGCGTTGACGAAGCTGTGCGGCATGCGGACCGATGCACCGCGATCGGCAAGACCGTAGCTGAACTTGTCGATCGACTGGGTCTCGTGCAGACCGGTGAGGCGGAGGTGATTTTCCGGACCGTAAACGGCGATGTGCTCGTCGCGGTACTGGTTGAAGGCCGCCATGAGTTTTTCGAAGTACTCCTTGCCGCCATCGTCGCGCATGAACTTGGTCGAGAAATTGGAGTGCATCCCGGAACCGTTCCAATCGAGCGGTTGATTGAATGCACCGAGGACGGGCTTGCAGCGCCACTCGATGTCAATGCCGTAGGATTCAGTCAGGCGGGTGAGAATATAGCGGGCAACCCACATCTGGTCGGCCGCGCTCTTGGAACCTTTGCCGAAGATCTGGAATTCCCACTGGCCTTTCGCCACTTCGGCGTTGATGCCTTCGAGATTGATGCCGGCATCAAGACAGATATCGATGTGCTTCTCGACGATCTCACGAGCCACCGAACCGACATTCTTGTAGCCGACGCCGGTGTAATAAGGGCCCTGCGGCGCGGGAAAGCCGCCAACGGGGAATCCGAGTGGAGCGCCGTCCTTGTAGAAGAAATATTCCTGTTCAAAGCCAAACCACGTATCGGCATCATCTGGAATGGTCGCGCGCGAATTGGACGGGCTCGCCACACCGGTGTGCTGGTACGTTTCGCACATTACCAATACACCGTTCTTGCGCGTGCTGTCCGGATAAACGGCAACGGGCTTGAGGACGATATCGGAGCTTTTGCCCTCAGCTTGCTGGGTCGAGCTGCCGTCGAAACCCCAAGCGGGAAGATCTTCGAGCTTTGGAAAGCTGCCGAATTCCTTGATTTGTGTCTTGCTGCGCAAGCTGGCCAGCGGCGTGTAGCCGTCGAGCCAGATGTATTCCAGTTTATATTTGGCCATAATAGGTAGGTATTTTAGGGGTTCTCGAAGTGTTCATCAAGACCGAGTGGCCGACGGACCCATCGCTAAACCTAATGCCCAAATCAGCACCTCACATGCCAGAGGCAACGAGAAATTCCATACATGACTCAGCTTTTACAAGTGAACGCGGCTAATTCGTAAAAACGACCCAATCCCGATCTTGCCACCGCCCGCCAGCCCTGAATGTTTTTCTCCACCTAACTCATGCACGAGGTCAAAAACACCCAACGCGCCCTTGTCCGGATCGGGTACGATGGGAGTGTCCACAAAACCTTCCGCGGCCCCCAAGCCTACGCGCGATTTGAAAACGAAGTGCGCGTCCTTCGCTATCTCGAAAAACGCGGCTGCGATTTCGTGCCGAGGTTAATCGAGGTGGACGAACCGGACCTGAAAATCGTCACCACCAATTGCGGATCGCGCGTGGATCAAGTAAACCCGGAGCGCTTGCATGCGTTATTCGCCGAGCTGGAGACGTTCGGCGTGCGCCACGACGATCCGGAAATACGCAACGTCACCTATCGGCGCACCGATGGACGTTTTTGTCTCATCGATTTTGAATTTGCGACCTTGCTCGAAACCCCGCCGGACGCGCCGCCCGCCGCCCTGCGCTGGTCTGCACTCACCCATATCGGTCACGTCCGCCAAAACAACGAGGACACATTTCTCGCGTTGGAATTTGACGGGCGGGAAGTCCACTATCTCGGAAAAATCGGTGAATCGTCGTCGCCAAAAAAAGATTTTGTCTTTGCGGTCAGCGATGGCATGGGCGGCGCCAATTCGGGTGAATTTGCGAGCCGCATCACGAAGGAAAAAATCACCCGGCTTCTGCCCAAGGGCTTTCGCAACGCGCCCCCCGGGGCCGCCAGTGGTTACGATGCCACCCTGCTCGCACTCTTTCGCGAAATCCATCAGGAGCTGATCAAACTCGGTCAATCCTACGACGAATGCCGCGGCATGGGCACCACGCTGAGCCTCGCTTGGTTTACGCCGGGCTGGATGTATTTTGGGCACATCGGCGACAGCCGCATTTATCACCTTCCCGCCGCCGGGGGTCTGGTCCAGCTCACCCACGATCACGGCCACGTCGGCTGGCTCCGCCGCAACGGCAAACTCACCGAACGGGAAGCCCGCTCGCATCCGATGCGCAACGCATTGCATCAATCGCTCGGCGCCGAACACCAGTTCATCGAACCACAATTTGGCGCCCTGCAATGTTCGGCCGGTGATCGTTTTCTGCTTTGCTCGGACGGCTTGATTGACGGCCTGTGGGATCATCATCTCGACGAGATGATCCGCGCCACCGAAACGCCCAAAGCCGCCCAACAGCTGGTGAACGCCGTGCTCGAACGAGCCGGCCGCGACAACATCACCGCCCTCGTCGTGGAAGCCCAAACATGGGTACCGGCCCAGACATGAGCCTGATTTTTGTTTACGGAACGCTCAAGCGTCACGGGAGCAATCATCGCTTTCTCGCCGGGCAGCAATTCGTCGGCGAAGCGCGAACAGTTCCCGGCTACATTCTCTACTCTCTCGGTGATTATCCCGGGATGGTTCGTTCCTCTGATCCCGCTCATTTCGTCACCGGTGAGGTGTGGCAGGTGGATCCGGCCGGTGTGGTCAAACTCGATCAACTGGAAGGCACTACCGAAGGACTTTACGAGCGCGTCGGCATCAGGCTCGATCCACCTTTCGTCGACCAATCCGTGGAAACCTATCTTTACTTACGCGACCTTTCTGGGCGGTCGCTTCTGGGAAAAACCTGGCCAATAGCGTAGAATGCAGACTTTGCTCCGGCCGATGTAGAAAAGTGCGGAAACACGATCTTCTGCCCTTGCTGGTTTTGCCAGTGCAACTCGTGCAAACCTACGCTCCGACCTGATCCAGCATGCGGTTCAATGGCTGCACCTCGTCGTACCGACAAAATACGTCGCAGACTTCGTTGCCGATGCGCAGCGAGGTTACATCCCAATCCTGATTTTCCGGATTGTAGACCATGCCAGTCAGCAGTCGCTTATTGTGTTTCTTAAGATCGTCCCAGCGGAAAGCCCAGCGTTCCATGTAGTCGAGGAGATGATCGCGACGGTTCACGACCTGAAGCGCAAATGTCCGGTCCGCATCCACCAAATAATCCACCCGAGTGGTTTTCAAAAAATGGCCTTCGATTTCGGCATTGCGGCGCGGCTGCACCTTGCGCGTTTCAAAAACCCGGCGAACCAACTTGTCCGCGGGGTTCTCCAGCAATGTGGACGGCTCATGTCGATACACCAAATGGGCAATACTCACCAAGGCCTCGCCGAACAATTGCACGTCGACGCCTTGCAGCGGTAGTCGGATCTCTTTGGAAATGACAGCCCCGTCGTTTTTCAGCTCAAAGGCTTGGATTCGTTCCTCCAACAAAGCCGCAGTGTGCTTCGCCTCTAGCGACATCCCGGTTTCCAACAAGGATCCCAGCGTCTTTCCTTGATCGGAAATCCTCATCCATCCGGGGGTTAGTGGCGCGAGATGCACCGTCACTTGCCAGCCATCCGGGTACATGAGTGGCAAGGTCAGCGCAATGCCCTCACGAGTCTGGGCAGTTTGCACCTGCTCCCGCCAAAAGGCCTGCATGGCTTCCAGGCAGGCAGCAGACGTAATGGTTTTATCGAGGGTAATTTTCACAGCAGGCCCTCATTTCACTAACTTCTCACCCACGATATAATGATGCATGGCATCCACGTCGGCTTGGGTGTACCCAGCGGCGGGTTTCGTATCGTCCAACGGGGGAAGCGCGGCGACGAGCTTCATCGTTTCCACGCTCACCGTCACGACTTGGCCCACGAGCCGCAGAATATACTCTTCGTCATCGGCGCGATTGGGATCGCTGGTGATTTCATCCGATTTGTCACGCTCGACGCGGTATTGATCAATCACCCAATCGAGAGCGCTGCGGTTGCCGAGCCGGTAAGTGTGCGCGGCGGCAGGAATACCTTCAAGCGTCAGCCAACCATTGTAAACCAGCTCCGTCTTGTCCTTGGATAATTTCATCCGCTCCACGCGCCAGTCGGACTTAGTGGCGGATTCAACGCGCTTTAGTTTGAATTCCTTCTGAGATTCATAGCCGGTGTGCAGCGCAGCGAGCTTCTCACCGGCCTTGGTAAAGGTAGCAAAGTCCTCCACGAATGGGATACGCGGCAGCTCACGTCGCAGGTTAGCGGCGAATTTTTCGCGATAAGCCGGGTGATGCAACACAGCGTAGACGTAGTGGAATATGTCCCTCTTCGTTATCTTCGTCTTCGGATAATGTGCGCGAAACTGTTCGAGAGACCAGTCGGTGATGTTGTCCCGTCGATGTCCACCGTCACTGTCATAAGTATAGAGAGGGAAACACTGGTAGAGGTCTTGTGACGCACATAAGTGTAAATCAATAACGGTATCGACCGCGAGAACGCTGTATCCCGCTCGAAATCCAATATCACTCACGACAAAAGCGCTGTTCGGACCAACAAAAAAATCGTTCACAGAACCCGGCCGATCTACAACTCCGTACGCCAAGTAAAGTTGCTTAGAGCAAAATGGTCGATAAAGGGCCCGTTTCAGATATGTTTTGCTGAATTCCAAGAAAACTTCCCGCTGAAGATTCCGCTTTAACGTTTCGCTCCACTTCACTCGTTCATACTTCACAAAAGCATCGATGTCCGCCGGCTTACCTTTGCGCTGCCAGCGTGATACCTCCGCGTTATAATCTTCACAAAAACCCTCGACTCGTTTCGCGAGTTTTTCAGCAGAAAAATCATAGGCTGTGACATCGCGTGCTGTATTCGCTCCAAGCGAATAAGTACGAAAAATCGCATTTGCATCTAAACTGTCTAAGGCTCGAATTTGCTTCGAGCCAATAGCGAGAAGCTTTGTAAACGAATTCTCTTCATCCTGATTAAGCCAAGTGTGTCGCTCATCCGGTTTCAGTCGGCGCCAACGAACGTCACTAATATTTTTCTTTTCGAGCAACCAATCGAGTTTGCGCTTGGCATTCCAGCCATCGGGAAGGGTAGCGTAATGCAATCGAGCATTTCTTTTTTTCAGTGTTTCCTGTGGGCGGCGAACAAAGAAAGCGATGCTCACGCCCACTGTAATACCAAAGACGTTTCCCGCGCCAGATTGCTGCCCACGAACGTCCCCTCCTAAATCGAGGAGATAGATTTCGTCAAAGTCACTGGCGAGACACTTGCGCATCCCGTCAAACTGAAGGTCATCAATGTAGCTGTTATTCGAAACATAAGCGACGATGCCTTCGTCGCCAAGTCTGTCACTGGCCCAACGGATGGCCTTAATGTACGGATCGCTCAACTTATTGCGCAGCGTGGCGACGGATTCAACACTGTACGTATTCTTGATCCTCTTGTCGAGGTGCGGGTATTTCCGGTTTTTGTTATTATCGTTCTCATCCTGCTGGTTCGCGTTGTAGGGCGGATTGCCAAGGATAACTCGGATGGGCGCCTTCTTCTGCGCGTTGACGCGTTCGGTGTTGGCCGCCGTCATGAACTCGAATTCCGTGTCGCGCGGCTCGGATAACTCAAACGTATCGACAAGGCAGAGCCCAGGAAAAGCCTCATACGTGCCGGTCTTCTCGAAATACTCGTGCTCCACGTTGAGCGCGGCAATGTAGTACGGCAGCAACATGATTTCGTTGGCCCAGAGTTCGCCCTGATATTTCCGCGCGAGCGCAGCGCGCGGCAACTCACGCATCAAGTGGACAAGGAAGTTGCCCGTGCCGGTGAAAGGATCGAGAAAATGCACGCCAGCATCGCCCAAGCCCTTGCCAAATTCCTTCTCCAACAATTCGCGGATGCTCGCGATCATGAAACGGACGATCGACGGCGGCGTGTACACGATGCCC
>JAYVMJ010000179.1:0-7317 GCA_043759025.1 Verrucomicrobiota bacterium
GGGGGCGGCAGTGCTGCCGATGGTGCAGACAATGGTCGCGCCAGAAATGAAGCCGTCTGCGGTGCCCACGCCTTCGCCGGTGGCGAGTTGCACGCGGGTGTTGAGTTTGATCGTCACGCCGGCCGCGGCCATTTTTTTGCGGGCGAATTCGCGCAGGGAAGGGCTGATTTCCGGCAGTAATTGGTCGCGGGAATGCAGGAGGGTGACGCTGAGGTCCTCCTCGGAAAAGTTGCGGTAAAAGCGCTGGCTGCTGCGGACGAGGTCGTTGATTTCGCCGGCGGTTTCCACGCCACTGTATCCGCCGCCCACGACGATGAACGAGAGATACCAGCGGCGGCGTTCGGGATCGTCGCAAACCTCGGCTTTTTCTAACTGTTCCAAAATGTGGGTGCGCAGAACGGCCGCGTCACCGACGGATTTGAGCGGATAGGCGTGATCGGCCATCCCGGGCACGACATTCAAGTTCGAGACGTTGCCGCAGGCGATGACGATGTGGTCGTAGTGCAACTGACGGGGCAGCCCGTCGTGGCCCTGGTACTCGATGCAATCGCTGGCGAGATCGATGCTGTTGACCTGTTCCCGGCGGCACATGACGTCGGGCAGCAGTTGGCGCAGCGGCACGATTACATCCTGCAAATTCAGGGATGAACCCACGGCGTCGGCCAGCAGCGGACTAAACACGAGATGATTTTCCTCGTTGAACAGAATGATGTCTGCGTCGCCTTTGCGCAGTTGCGATCGAAGCGTGCTGGCACATTTGACTCCGGCGAAGCCTCCACCGATGATCACAATGCGTTGCTGCGGCATGTGGGCAGGTTGCGCAAAACCGCCGCAGGGGAAAGTATGAAAAATGAACGCCTTGGAAAGGTACGCGCGGAATGCATTCCACGCTGAAATTGCAACGTGACGCCAGTTGGGCCGTGTGCATACCCTAACGAGGCATGGTCGCACTCCAATTTCTCCCGACAATTGCGACCCAACTCGGATTGCTCGTAGTGACAAGCGTCGGCTGGGGCTTTTGGGTGTGGCTGGCCTTCCGCGTCTATGAGCGTCCGGGACGATTTGGCTGGCTTTGGTGTGGGTTTACCGGGTTCGCGTCCAATGCGCTATTTTTGCAGGCGTTTGTATATGCCGACGTGCCTTTGGCGTACAGTGCTTGGTATGGATTGATTGTCGCGTTGGGTGGAATTATCGCGATGACTTGGCGTTGGATCGGTGGCGAATGGTTGCCTTTGAAGCGCACCCGCCGGGAAATTATTTTTATGGCGGCGGTGGGTGGTGGAGGCCTGCTATTGCAAGGCTGGGCGCTTGGGCAAATCGGTCCGGCCGACTATTACGGCAGGGGCCGATACGATTTGTCCAACTATGTCCAGACCGCACAATTTCTTTCAGACGAGCCTTTCCGTTTGGAGCCGGAAAATATCGGGCTGAGGCCGTGGCTGATGACCGGCGTGGTGTTGAAAGGAAACCGGATCACGCAAAGCGTCGTTCACGGATTTTTGGCGGTCATCGCTAAAACAAACAGTCAACAGGTGTACGGAGTCTTGAGTGTTTTTTACGCAGTAATTCCCGCGTTGGCAATTTTTTCCCTTTTGCGAATTCTATCCTTAGGCCGCATCAACGCCGGGCTGGGTGCACTCTGGGCGGCTTGGTTGCCGGCGGTTTCACATACGCATTTGGAGGATTTCCTCTCACAAATTACCGTGCTGTTTGTTTTTCCGGTAATGGCGGGAGCCTGGTTGGAAAGCCGGGGCCATTCCCGACTGGCAATCGGCTCTTCCCTTGTGCTGTCGGCCTTTCTTTTCGGCGCGTACACGGAATATTTCCCCGTGAGTTGTGCCCTGCTGTTTTGCATTATTCTCCTGAGCTCGGGATTGGCGCTTTCCCGAAAAACAGCCTGTTACCTTCTGATTGTCGCGGGAACATTTGTGCTGAATCCTTACTACAGCTTTATTTCGATTGAATTTATTTGGCGGCAGATTGGCCTGGCGAGAGATCCGGCATTTCTTTCGGAACTGGCGAGGGATAGTGGCACGTGGCGTGGCTTTATCCATAATTTTTTCGACTTTGCGTGGCTGCCTGAAACGACCTGCGCCTTCATCGCAGGAATGATGGCATTGCTCTACTGCTGCGCTTTGGGCGCGGGAAAACGACGGAGCCGATTCGTGCTGGGGATTTCGCCGGCGCCTTTGGGCGTCGTGACGGTGCTGCTCGCGGCGAAGGAACTGCCCAAGTATCCGTTTGCGAAATTGCTCGCATCGTTTTCGCCGCTAGTGGTGATCATTTTGGCCTTGGGAATTTATTTTTTATGCGGGCGATTTTTTCGATCCTCGGTTCGTTGGGCCCGGATTGCGTCGGCCGGAATTCTGGGATTGTTGGCCACAATTTCGGCGATCGGAACCTGGCATCAGCAGCAGGCCGTTGTCGCCAATGGATATTTTCTGGACCAAATAAATATCAATTCGATGAGGGCGGCACGGCGCTTCATGGCGAAAAACCCAAGCCTCACTTACATTATCGAGGCCGGCAACCCATTGGTGGCAGCTTGGCTTTCCTACGACGCTCGCAGGTCCGATGTTTATGTGATTAATAGCGAAATCGGAGACATTGGACTGTATAGTGAAATGTTCTGGTGTCGCCGGGTGCCGGTGGGGCTGCGCTCCTTTGTTCAAGTGGATGACCGGGGCGTGATCGGTGTCGGTGAATTGTCGCCTTCGCCTTCGCTGACGGTCGCTAATTCGCGACAGATGTTCAGCAATGGAACGAATTTTATCTATGGGAGCGATCGCCCCATGGATGTCGATATTGATCGTCACGATCAAACTCCGGGGAAGGTAACGATGATTTTGGAATTTACGGTTACTTCCACTCCGGCGCTAAATGACGGGTCTGCTGTCCTTCACTGGGCTTTCGCACACCAAACCGGAGAGATTTCTTTGACCGGTCAGGACGTGATTACTGTTCCGCTAAGTCTCTCCCCCGGACGCAACCGGTGTGCGATCGCGGTGACCTCTTCCAAAAAAAGTCATCCGTTGTCCTATTTCATCCAGAGGATTGATTTGTCGCCGCATAACCGGGCGCATCTCAGCGCTCGCTGATCGAGCTCGACCGGGCAGTTCAGGATTCCCGTTAACTGGGCGGAGTCGCCCGCGCCGAGCGGAAAGCGCGCAAAGTCAGTTTCTTGATCACGCGAACCGCGACCTCCACGTCGATACTTTCACCGGGTTCACGATCCGCCAATTGATCGAACAACCACGCGCCGGGTTTGATGTCGCCCTCAACGCCGGCGACTTTCCGTCCGTCGATGGCGAGGATTTCGTCGCCCTCTTTCAAGCCATCTGGGTCCGCCAGAGAGCCCGGAACGACCGCCGTAAAAAGACCCGTTTGATTTTCCGGGTGACGGGATGCCGCGTGCAAACGACCCCAATCCCGAAGCTGCACACCGGCGTTCCTTTCACGGTCATTTTGGGCAGGTTGATCGATTCCTCCGCGGGCGTCCTTGGTTTTTCTTGGGCTCGAAGGACAAGCGTGTCGACGGGTGAGCTGAATAGGAGAAACGCAACGAGCAGAACGACGGGATGGCCGAAAAAACTGCGATAAGCGACCCGTGCAGGGCATGTCATGCGTCCTCTCATATCGGATCAATAAGTCACGTCAATGAACGTAAATGGCGCGGTTCAATCCAGTGCAGTTTGTCTGGTTTTGGGCTGAGTCATAATCTGATCGTCAATCGCTACGACAGCGCCGATCGCAAGGCTTTGGCTTCGGCGAGGAACTCGCGGGCGGCCCCGAGGGTGCCGGGAGATATCTCCGATATAGAAGGCGAGGACATGACCGGCGCACTTTTCTCGTCGGGATCGCCGAGGCCGGCGGCGCGAAATTCGCGCAGACGCTCCAGAATCAAATCGCGAATTTGCGATGCGTTGGTGACGCTTTGAAAAATCCCGGTGTGCATGTCGTGCTCTTCGTGCTTTGGATGGACCGCGCCGCCGCCCGCCGATTTCACCTCGACGTTGGCGAGTCCCAGCCATCTTTGCAGTGGACCTTGCGAAACCACCACTTGCTGGACGTTGGCAAAACTCATGGTTGATTCGGTGATTTTCCACACACCGTAACGAAGACGCAGGCTGCGGTCGGTCACCATGTACCACCGCATCTCATAATCGAGCCGGCGCGCCGCATAAGTGACGGGAATCTGGAAAAGGTAGAGGACAAACGCGGTGATCTTCAGCGCCCAGATCAGCGGAAACGTCCACGGCGGGAGCACGAGGGCGATTTCCACCGACATCTGTCTGTAGTCGTCGAGCCATTCGCGAAGCGGGTGGCGATTTCCTTTTGTGAGTGACGTTTTTTTCCCCGCTTCGGTGATGGTCCTTATTTTATCGGCAAAACCCGACGACCCTGAAATCGCCAGATGGCCGGGACTTAATCGTTTGTCGGGCGCGGCATTTTTCCGTTCTGCGTCGGGAAATGACGGAGAAGCCGTCGGAGGCGCGAGGGTCGCGCGGCGGGATCGAGCGGTGGCTTCGACATCGATGAGCATGGCGGTCCAAAAAACGATTGCCGCGAGAGCAATCAACTGGGCGGCGCCCCAACTTGTCAGACGAAGATTGTAATAGTTTTCCCCGGCGCGAAAGATCTGCAGCGACCCCGGGCTGCCGGCGGGCGGATGCGGAGCCGCAGGCACTTTCAACAGCGCGAGCATGCGCTGGCGGATGGCTTCATACATGGCGCGGATCCTCTGGTCGACCATGCGGGCGTTGCTCGAGAATCTCGCGAATGGAGCGCAGCTCCCGGGTGGCTTCCCGCAAGGTGGCGGCGAGTTCGTCCGGGGCTGCGCCGGAGGACGAATTGCAGACGACCGGTGCGTGATCATGGCCTTCCCTGACCCCGCGCATGCGTGAATAAAGAAAATCGCGCAAGGGCTCGAATTCCTTGATGCCTTCGATGGTCATTTCGGCGGAACTGCTGCCAGAGGCGGTTTGAACGAGAATCCGCGAGAGCCCGAGCCAGCGTTCCACGACGTTTGATTTTAAATGAATGTCCTGAATGCGCGCATAATTCACGATGACCTGCCGGCGAAAGAGGATGCCCCAGCTCATGGAAATGCCATCGTCGCTGAATTTGTACCGCATCGTGCGATAGCGGAAGTAGAGGAACGGACCGAGAAAAAGAAAGGCAGGTGGAACTGCCGCTGCGGTCAGAATATAGTACGTCAAAAGCGCCCGGTGAGGTCGCTCAATCGCTTGGATTTGCCGATCGAGGGCGAGGTCGGTCATGAGCGGAAGAAAGACGATTCTCCGCTGACGGCGCAAGCCTGTGCCGATGCTAACAATGCGGCGATCTCATCTGACTGAGAAATCGCCCAGCCGATTTTCATCCTCCCTGGAAAAAATCGCGAATCCGGGCTCAATTCGGGCGGGTTCTTCCCGCCAGAAAATCGCGGAGCATGGCGCGAAAACAAGTATCGGTCGGTCGCCAGTCTCCGCGCATCGCGGCTTCGCCCGCCGGGCCGTAGCCGAAAGCGGGTCGTGGCCGCAGGCGAATAAACAGCGGCAACCCATAACGCCGCGCGATGAAGTTCGCCCACAGTCGGGCGGTCCGACCGTTGCCGTTGGCGAAGGGATGAAGGCGGACCCATTCGGCGTGCGCCCAGGCGCAGAGGGAAATGACGGCGTTCATTTGCGGACCACTGGGAAACGTTCCGCGGGGTATCAAGCGGTCGAGTTGGGCGACGCGGGCCTGCAATTTTCGTTCGAACAGGGCGAGGCTGGCACGCATTTTTTTCGCGGGCACGCCCCGATGGCGGCCGATCGCGACTTCGGAATTCTCCAGTCCTGGCTCGCCGCGAAAACCGCCGACCATTTGGGGTTTTGGAACGGTCAGTCCCTTCATCGTCAGCTTGTGCCATTCCCGCACGAGACCGAGTGTTGGACGGAGGCGCTGCAATGCGGCAGCGCGCACGGCGCGCACGGTCGCCTGGAGATTCGCCTCGAGTTCCGGACTATTCGCGTCCCAGTTGGGCATCAGCCTACCGTTTTGCCTTGGTCCGTGTATTCCGCGAGAGGCGGGGCGGTGTTTTGCCTTCGACCGGATCGGCGTGGGTCAGCTCGGCCTTGGCAAAGGCGGCGATGGCTTTTTCATCGTCGGGATCGGAATCGCGGTAAGCGCGCAGCGAGGCCACCATGGCTTCCAGTTCCTTTTCCACCGCGCGGCTGCGGTGGCCGACGAACGCCGTGATGGCCTCGTTGATGAGTTTGTTCATCGGGCGTTTGGTAACCTTGCTGAGATTTTGCAAGGCCGCCTGCGCTTTCGGTTCGAGTCGGATGGTGGTGGCGATGGCTGGCATGTCAGAAAAATGGCTTTATTGGCTTCTGATGTCAAATGGCGGTTATGATATCACACATAAATTAAGGGATCGGAACTGAATTTCCACCGAAAATGCCGGCATGGCGTGGGATTTTGCGATTGATGCATCCGATCGTGGCAAAAGATAACTCGATTCCCCGGAAGGGAGCGGGTAGTTAGAGGTGATCTTCACCCTCTTGAATTCCGCGCCCCAGCCCCGTATTACGATGAAGGATGTCGCCCAGAAAGCGGGCGTGCACACGACGACAGTTTCGCTGGTGCTGCGCAACTCCGCGCGAATTCCGCTGGAGACCCGGCGCAGGATTCAGGCGATCGCCAAGGAAATGGGTTATCAACAGGATCCCATGCTTAGTGCGTTGGTTTCCTACCGGAATCAGCGGCTGACGCCGAAAGCGCCACCGACCGTGGCGATGATTTTCGACTACAAGAATCACGAGGAACTCGATCACGCGCCCATTCCGTATCGGAAGTTCCTGGAAGGGGCGACCCGCAAGGCGGAGGAATTGGGTTATCGGGTCGAGCCGTTCTTTTTTTCGGATCGCGTGCGTTCCGCAGAAGGTCGGCGGATTGGTCGCATCCTGTTTTCACGCGGCATCAGGGGAGCCATCCTTTGCGCGTTCAGGTCTGAAACGGAAAGTTTCGAAATCGAATGGGACAAATTCAGCATCGTGCAAATCGAGTGTCAGCATCTGGGTCTCCCCCTGCACATGGTGTCCGCCGATCAGATGACGATGGCACGGGAGGCGGTGCGCAGATTGTGGGCGCGGGGCTACCGTCGGATTGGCATCGCGATCGGTCGCGCCGAGGAAATCTATCTGGATCACGCGTTCACGGTTGGATTTCATGGCGAAGGCGCGCTGCATCCTGGGTTGGAACTGGCGCCTCCGCTGCTGTTGAACAATGGAGCGACAGCTCGGGAATCAGCGCCGCTTCTTCGCGATTGGATCC
>JAYVMJ010000180.1:0-3672 GCA_043759025.1 Verrucomicrobiota bacterium
CTCGATTGCGGCACTAATTCCAACGAGGAAGTCGCCTACCTCCGGCAGCTGGGCGTCGACGTGATCGTCGTCGATCACCATCGATCCAAGGAGCAACCGGTGCTCGATGGAGTCCTGATCAACCCGCACGTCAACCCCTGCGCCAACGACGACGCGTGGCGCTACCTGTGCACGGTCGGGCTTGTTTTCAAACTTGCGCACGGCTTGTTGAAACGCTTGCGCGCGGAGAATCATCCGGTCGCGCTTTCGATTGTGCTCAAGGACTATCTCGATCTTGTGGCCATGGGCACGATCGCTGATTTGGTGCCGCTGACGGGAGAGAACCGAATTTTCGCGCGGTACGGCTTGCGCGTTTTGTCCGAAACGCGCCGGCCCGGCTTGTTGGCACTCATGCAGGTGGCAGGGCTGAAACGCGAGCAGGGCCTTGTCCCCAGCGATATTTCCTTTCGACTGGGGCCGCGCATTAACGCCAGCGGACGGCTGGCGGACGCCTCGTTGTCCGTGGATCTGTTGCTCAGCGACGACCTATCTTTTTGCGAAAAAGTCGCGCGTCAACTCGACGACCTCAACCGCGAGCGGCAGGACATCGAGCGTCTCATCACGGAACGCGCCGAACGCTACGTGGAGGAAAACTTTCGCGATGCCGCTGGCTTGGTCTTGTTCGATGAAGACTGGCATCCGGGCGTGGTCGGCATTGTCGCCGGCCGGATTTCGCGGAAATATCACCGGCCGACCGTCGTGCTCGGCAACGAGGGCGAACTCGCGAAGGGCTCGGGGCGCGGACTCAACGGTTTTAACCTCGTCGAGATTCTCGCGGCGTGCTCGGGTTGCCTAGAAAGCTGGGGCGGACACCCGATGGCAGTGGGGATTTCCTTGAAAAAAAGCCGGCTCGATGAATTTCGCGCCCAGTTTGACGACGCCATCCGGCGTAACTGCGATGCGAATGCCGCCGAGCCCGGCGTGGAATTGTCCGGCTGGCTCGATGCGACGCAAATCAACGAGCAATTGATGGGCGAGTTGGAGCGGATGCATCCGTTTGGCATGGGCAATCCGGAACCCGTGTTTGGCGTTCACGGAGTGCGGTTGAAAACGCGTCCGGATGTTTTTAAGGAGCAGCATTTCCGCTTTGTCGCGGAGGATGCGCTGGGCCGGCGGATCAGTGGCGTGGCTTGGAAAATGGCGGACCGGCTCCCGCCCGTGGGCGCAGCTCTGGAATTTGCGATTCAGCTCAACTGGAATTACTACGGTGGCCGGAAAACCCTCCAAATCGAGTTGCTCGACTGGCGTCCGGCTCAATCCAAGGGTACGTGAGTTGAAGGAAATTTCCTTGTTACGGAGTGGCCCATCTTTTTGCGGCCCCACCGGGTATTATGGCTAAAAATTCTGCTTGAAGTAACCCCGAGAAGTTCGCTTATTCGCCCTTCCTTTGTGCAGGCATAGCTCAACTGGATAGAGCGTCAGACTACGAATCTGAAGGTTTGGGGTTCGACTCCCTATGCCTGCACCATTTTAAAAAAACACCCGATCTGCCAAGGTCGGGTGTTTTTTTACCGATCAAGCATTTCACTCACGCGAAATAGCGTTTGAACCATTTGGGCCGGTCCGCTGTGCTTCAGTGACTTCTGTCGGGCGGCTTTTATATCCCCACTTACCCATGAAGACTGCGTTGCTGGCTATATTGCTTGTTCTTTCGCTGGCTGGAAATGCGATTCAGTTGATCCATCGCTCCGCTTCAACCGCTGGTCCGTCCGACCTGTCAGCGGCAGCAGGAAAACCCGGCCACTTTGGCGCGAATGGCATCGAAACTCAAAAGGGAAAAGCGGACGCGATGACCGCGGCCGACGGCGCGCGCTTCGCCAAATTATGGACGTCCTTGGAATCCGGGGATGTGAAGACTATGGCTGATCGGCTGCGTGCAGCGGGATTTCCGCCGTCGCTGATCCGAGCGCTCATTTCCGCTCGAATTGCCGAACAATTTTCTGCGCGCCGGAAAGCGTTGCTCGCCCAAATGGAAGACAAACCGTTTTGGAAATCGGGTTCCGCTTACTTCATGGACCCGAAAACGATGGCTGCGCTTCGCGACCTTGGCCGCGAGCAGACGAATTTATTGAAGCAAGTACTCGGTTCTGACGATTTTGCCGGGAGCGATGAGGCGGCCGCTTACCAACGCCGGCAATTTGGCGATTTGCCGCGCAGCAAAGCTGACCAGGTTCAGAGCATTTTGTCCGACTACAACGATCTGAGGAACGAGATTTATATGTCCACCAACGGCATCATGCTGCCAGAAGACCGCGAGAAACTGGCGTTGCTCGAAAAAGAACAGCGCGCCGATTTGGGAGCGGCGCTCACGCCCGAGGAGCTCGAAAATTACCAATTGCGCAGCAGTCCGACGGCTAACTCGATGCGGTCACAACTCACGTTGTTCAGCCCGAGCGAGGGTGAATTTCGCGCGATCTTCGACTTGCAGCAGGCCTTTGACGACAAATACGGCTCGACCAACATGATGACGGCGGCGAGCTATAACGAACGGCAATCGCACCAGCAGGAATTGTTGGATCAAGTTAAAAACGTGCTCACTCCCGACCGGTTTGCCGCTTACGAGCAAGCCGTCGATCCCGCCTATCAGATGGTCAATCGCCTTGTCGCGCGCCTGGATTTGCCAGCCTCCGCCGCGACCGACGTGGTGGCGGTGCAGAAGGACATCGGAACTCGGGCGAGCGCCGTTCGATCAGATCCGAATCTTACCCGCGATCTCAAGGGTGCGCAGCTGTCTGCGCTCGCTGACGAGGCGATGGGGAAACTGAATGCTGTCCTTGGTGCGCGCGGCGTGGAGGCCTACAAGCAATATGGCGGTCAATGGATGCAGAATCTTGTGCCGCGCCAGGCGCCGAAGAAGTGAGTTCACGGAATCTTGTCAGATCTGGTTCCAGCCTCATCGCGTCGCCACGCGACCGCCTTTCCGATCAAGTGTGGCCTGGTGTGACGGGGAGATCACCGGCCCGGAGAATGCCGCATGGACAAGCGCGGGTTTGAGTGACTGAGATGGAACATGCCAATCGATTCACGACCACCGGAAAGTGGGGAACTCATTCACTCGCTGAAAAAGTATTTTACGACCGAACTCGAACAAGAGCTCGGCGATCTCAGGGCCTCAGGGACGCTGAGGCGTTTTTTAGAAAGCAACTCGAGGACCTGTCGGCAACGTGCTTCGAGCCGCCCCTGACTTACTGGCATAAAAAGAAAAGATAACCGCGGCGATTGCTTGATCTTCGCGCGATGAACTGACGCCACCGTAGCAGCAGGTGCCCCTGCCTGCTTGAAGGGAGCATGCCGATAAAACTACGGACACGGAGGCCCGTAGGTACGTGGAACTTCGGGACTCAGTCTTCACGAGCCATGGGCCGGCGTGTCAGAGCTCTGCAATGGCCGTGAGAATGTACGTGCAGTGCGGCATGCAACTGCACTTCGCTGGCGGCAGGGAAGGAGCGTCCTCGATCGCGAAGGTTTGTCCATCGAGAGCGGCGCACGCCGGACATTCCTGGTTGGTGGCGCAAATCACCTGTACCTCGCACACGCCTTCCTGAATCATTTCCTGTAAACGCTCTTGGTTTTGCTGTTGTAAATGACTTTGAATCAAATGGCGCGGCGGCGTGTCACCGTTCATTCCCTTTG
>JAYVMJ010000181.1:0-2240 GCA_043759025.1 Verrucomicrobiota bacterium
CTTGCGGGAAATGATCGATCGGGAAATGGACGATGGCGATCTCTCAACGGGAAATGTGGTCGTAGGCAGCACCAATTCACTGGTGTTCATCATCGAAAAATGACGCCTCCATTTAAAGTCACCTTGGTCAACTTGACTGCCGGAGCGACGGCAGTGGCTCCCACCGTGGATAAACTGGAAATTGGCCACTTGACGGCAGAGGAGATCCAACGACTCGCGGCAAATTTATTGAAGCTCGATCTTTCCGCCCATCCGACCTCGGAACCCGGAATCATCGTCCAGCGCGGTGAAAAGGGCTGGCGAATCGCCGCGAATGCGGGACGTCTCCGGATGTACAAGAGCACGTCCCTGTTCGATGAATATTGGACGGTTGAATCCGCGCAGGGTCTGGCGCAGTTGGCTCCGTTTAGCTCCCTTTCGAATCCGGGTGGCGGCAGCAGATCCACGCGCAGCCAGGCACCTCATTCCAATCGTCTGCAGACGGTCCGGAGTATTGCCGAAGTAATCGGGCTGTTTGCCCTCGGCGTCGTTCTGATCATCGTCGGTTTCTGGTATGGATTACCTCATCGCAAACTCAGCGATTTGCCGTCGGATGTCGCGATCGTCACCAGTGACAGCGAGCGCGCCTCCGTGTTTTCAACCGTGGCAGGCAGTTATGTCGCGGGCCGGGTAAAAGAGGGCGAGAGCATCGTCGTCATCACTGCGGAAGGCCACGTCTCACTGGGAACGATCGGCAAAGACGGCAAACCGGCTCAATTACGCATCGAAGAACAGGCCCAAGCCGCCCGCAAAGGTAATTTGGCCGCCGTCGTTACGACGTTCGGCGTCATCGCGGAATTTCCACCGGACGCGGTAAATGTCGGCAACGGTCACTGGCGGAAATTGGTCGCCAACTGAACGCACCGGGCGTTTTAGAGATGTCGCAATGTGCGGTCAACCGTAGCGGCCAATGGAAATCGACCGGCTCAGACGTCAGAGTATTTCCAATTTCCACTTTAGCGGCTCTCCGGGCAAAAGCGTCAACCACGCGAAGCTCGCTCTCGCGCCGCGATTGGGTCGCGTGACACATCCGGGATTAAGCCAGCGAACTCCTTTCGCGTCAGTTTCATCGCGCGGCACGTGGGTGTGTCCGTGCAGCACGATCTTCACTCCCGACGGCACGCGAGTGGGCGGAATGTGGATCAGGAAAAAGATCACCCCCAGTCGTTCCAAACGCAGTTCGTGCGGCCAGAGATCATGGCATTCGTTATTCCCCAGTACGACGTGCAACGGCTTTCCAAGATTCTCAAATTCCACCAACGTCGCCGGTTCGCACACGTCACCTAAATGCCAGATCTCGTCGGCCGGTGCCAGCCGCGCGGGGAGATCGGGAGGATAGCGATCGTGGGTGTCGGAAAGGACGGCAATGCGCATAAGTCGTCGAAATTATTTTGAACCGAACGCGTCACCTTCGCGGATTAATTCGATGCGATAAAAAGCGCCGACGGCAATCATGCCAAAAACTGTGCGCCCCGGTTTCGCATTCGCAACTCTGCAAACAGCCGGAAATCTCAGGCCCTTTCTGCCGCCGGCGAACTGATGAGCGGAACGTAAGGCGCCTCCTGCAGATTCACCGCCCGTCGCCCGGAGAGTAATTGCCACCACGCTACGCCGCTCGCACCCACGACCGTCAGGACCAAGAGCAGAAACACCCCCGTCACGCCGGCATCGACATAATTATTAAAAATCTGGGCGTGCCAGACGGCTAATTCCGTCGGTGAGCCGCCCGCTTGAATCCTGGCCTTCAACCCGCGCGCAATCGCCAAAAACCCCACGGGCGCCGCGCTGAAGATCTTCATCCATCCAGCCGTCATCGTCACCGCCAGCAACCACGCGAGCGGAGCGAGGGTGACCCAAGCGTAACGCTTCCGACCCATCTTGATCAGCACGGTGGCGCCAAGGGCAAACGCGATCACTCCCAGCAGTTGGTTCGCCACGCCGAAGATCGGCCACAGCGAATTGATTCCACCGAGCGGATCAATCACCCCCTCATAAAGAAACCAACCCCACGCCCCCACAAAAAGAAGGGTCGCCACCACCCCACCCGAGAAGGTGGGACGTTCGCGCTGCCGGGTCGAAAAGAGTCCAAGAAAATCATGGAGGAGATATTTCCCGACGCGGGTGCCGGCATCGATCGTCGTCAGGATAAACAACGCTTCGAACATGATCGCGAAATGATACCACAGCGCCAGTCCGCCGTT
>JAYVMJ010000182.1:0-3610 GCA_043759025.1 Verrucomicrobiota bacterium
GCACGACCGTGGTCACGCAGGATGATTTTGAAGTCGGCCGGCTCGCGGCCGAACACCTCGGTCGCTCTGGTTGCCGGCAGTTCGCGTTTTGGGGCCAAACGAGCGGACGCTACTCGATGGAGCGGCTCGCGGGCTTTAAGGCGGGATTGAAAATTGTCGGGGGCGCTCTCGATGTGCAGGAAATGCCGTCGCGCTACGGCCGCCGCGAATTCCTCCGCATTCTCCGCTGGCTCTCGCGCAAGCCCACGCCGCTGGGCGTGTTCGCCGTATTGGATGATTTCGCGCTGCTGGTGCTGCGCGCCGCGCGCGAATTGAATTGGAGCGTGCCGGACGATGTCGCCGTACTCGGTGCCGGCGACGACGACTTTCTCGTCGGCTATGAACGCACCCCGCTTTCCAGCATCCGGCTGCCGGCAAAACGCATTGGCTATGAGGCCGGCGCGGAGATCGACCATCTCATCGCCGATCCCGGGGCGAAGCAGCGCACGGTGCGACTTGAGCCGCTCGGCATCAACGCCCGGCAATCGACCGACACCATCTTCGTGAAGGATGACGCTGTCGTGAAAGCCGTGCGCTACATCCGGTCATGCGCGACCACCAGTCCTTATATCGAAGATGTCGCCCGCGCCTCTGGGATTGCCCGCACGACGTTGCAAAAACGCTTCCAAGCCGCACTCGGCCACACGATGCTGGATGAAATCCAACGGGTGCGGATCGACGTGGCGAAAGATCTGCTCCGATCCAGCGACCTCAGCCTCGAACTGATCTCCGAGCGTTGCGGCTTTAGCAGCTCGCAACGTTTTAGCGTCCTCTTCCGGCAGCAAACGGGCATGCCGCCCAACCGCTTCCGGCGTTCGGTGCGGTAATTCCGGCGCAAAAACCATCCGGTGGCCATCGGCGTTTGCCGCGCCGACCGAACGGCGAAAACGCGAGCTGCCGGGCGAACGCGGCTTGAGCCGGGATGGTCGCGCGGTTACTCGTCATACCATGTCCGCATTCCAACGCCTGTCAGAAATTGCCGGGGCATTTCTGAAACTGGGATTAATTTCCTTCGGCGGACCGGTCGCTCATTTGGGTTATCTTCGAACCGAATTCGTCACGCGGCGCCGATGGCTCGACGATGAGGCGTACGCGGATCTGGTCGCGTTGTGTCAGTTTTTGCCCGGACCGGCCAGCAGCCAAACGGTGTTCGGACTCGGAATGAAACGCGCGGGATTGCCCGGTGCGTTGATCGCATCGGCTTGCTTCACGCTGCCCTCCGCCGGGCTGATGATCGCGTTCGCGTACGGTGTCGGAATGATGGGCGATTTGCACAAGGCCGGTTGGTTGCATGGGTTGAGATTGGCGGCGGTGGCGGTCGTCGCCCAGGCGGTTTGGGGCATGGGGAAAAAGCTCTGTCCGGATCTGCCGCGACTGATCATCGCCGTCGCCGCGACCGCTTTTGTCCTCTTGAACCCAACTTCAATCGGACAAGTGGGAGCCATCGTCGTCGGCGCGCTCGCCGGGTGGATATTTTACGGTCGCCGTGAAAAATTCGATGCGCAAAATTCCGCGGCCACCACTCCAGCCAGCCATCATTTCTGGGCGGCGTTGAGTTTGATCGCGTACGCGGCACTATTGATTGCATCACCCGCAATTGCCGCCGGATCTGCGGTGAAGGGCATTCACGTGTTCGACAGTTTTTATCGGGCAGGCTCGCTCGTCTTCGGCGGAGGCCATGTCGTGCTGCCGCTATTGCGGGCTGAAGTTGTGCCAGCCGGCTGGATTTCCGACGACGCTTTTCTCGCCGGCTATGGGGCGGTCCAAGCCGTGCCCGGTCCCCTCTTCACGTTTGCGGCCTATTTGGGCACCATCATTCACGGCAGCCCCCATGCGTGGCTCGGGGGTCTCGGATGTTTGCTGGCAATTTTTCTGCCCGCGTGGTTGCTGCTCGGAGGAGCGTTGCCGTTCTGGCATCTCCTTTTGCGCAAGACGTGGGCGCAGGCTGCGATGCGAGGCGCGAACGCAGCCGTCGTCGGCATTTTGCTCGCCGCTCTCTGGAACCCGCTTTGGACTGAAACCGTTTCCAACTTCCGTGACCTCGCGCTGGTTCTCGCCGCATTTATTTGCCTCGAAATCTGGCGCAAACCGGCCTGGCTCGTGGTCGTGCTGGCGGCTGCGGTGGGCCAGTGTGTTTTTTGATGGCCGCAGCCAGGCCAGTCTTATGACATCAGACTCAACTCGTGTTTCGACGCGGATAAAGATTGTCCACTGCCCCTCACATAATGTTTCCGTAATCTGTTAGGTGTTAGACTGCAACGGAATGATCCTCGCCAGGTTTCCAAAAAACCCTCTCCGCAACTCGTTTTTGAGCGCTGTCGTTCTCGTTTTCAAATCGTGGCTTCAGGTTCCAATCGCCGCCAGCGTACTGCTGTTCGGGACGTTTCCTGCATTCGCTCGTTCGCAGCCCCTAAACCCACGATCGGTTCACGGCGCGGTGGTCGACGAAACCAACCGTCTTCCGCAGGCCGGAATTACTGTCTCCCTCGAGCGAAAAGATACGCATGCGGTCGTCGAAAAAATAGTGACCGACGGGCAGGGGCGTTTCGCATTCACTAAAGTGCCAGTCGGTGAGTACAGCGTCATCTATGGTCCCGATGGCAAGCAGAGTGACACGTTTGCCATTCGCGGTGAATCCGAAGCGGTTGATTTGGGCGCGCTCGAAACAACCAAACCAGCGCTGAAGCTGGACAAGTTCGAGGTGAAAGGAACCCAGCAGGAATTCTACAATTCCATTGACCGAAAAATCTACAGCGTCGGTCAGGAAATCCAGAGCGCTACGGGCTCGGCAAGCGATCTGTTGCAGAATATTCCTTCCGTTCAGGTGGACATCGACGGAAACGTCAGCCTGCGTGGGTCGGACAACGTCACCCTCCTGATCGACGGCCTGACCTCCACGCTCATGGGTAAAAACCGGGCAGATGCCCTGTTGCAATTTCCCGCCAACCAAATCGACAAAATTGAAGTGATTACCAACCCGTCCGCAAAATACAAACCGGACGGAACCGCCGGGATCATCAACATCGTGCTCAAGAAAAAACACTCCGGCGGTTCCTCGACCACCGTGACCGGAACCATCGGCCTGGACAACCGGTACAACTCGGGAATCTCCACGAACTACGCCACCGGAAAATATAATGTCTTCGCCAGTTATAGCGTGCGCCAGGACGACCGGTCGCGGCAGGCCGGCGACGTCCGCACAATCACCGATCCGGTGTCGGGCATCGCCACCACGCTGAACAAACTCACCGTGGAACACTCGCGGCCCTTTACCCAGGTGGCGCGCGCCACCGTCGACTATCATCCCGACGAGCACGATAAAATCGGCGCCACCGCCAGCTACAATCACCGCACTTTCAACCGCAGCGCCACCGACCACAACGTCGTCACTGACGCCACCGGTTCGCTCATCAGCGACTACGACCGCACGCGGTATGATCCGGAATTTGAAGACAGCCGCGAATTCGCCGGAACCTACGAGCACACCTTCGCCCACGCAGACCATACGCTAAATCTCCAATTCAAGTCTTCCACCACCAATGAACAGGAAGACAATCACTACTCCAATATC
>JAYVMJ010000183.1:0-10927 GCA_043759025.1 Verrucomicrobiota bacterium
TCCTCACGGGGATTGAACTTGGAAACCTGGGCAAGTTTTTCCCACAGCGCTTTTTCTTCGGCGGAAATGGTCGGCGGCGTCTTGATGCGGACTTGAGCGTAGAGATCGCCCCGTGTGCCGTCTTCGCGCGGCAGTCCACGCTGGCGGACGCGCAATTTCGTGTCCGAGTCCGTATTGGGAGCCACGCGGAGAATGGTCGGGCCGTCGAGCGTGGGGATTTTCGCCTTCGCGCCCAAAATCGCCTCCCACGGAGCAAGGTCGAGATCGCAGAGAAGATCATCTCCTTCCACCGTGAAATCCGGGTGGCGCGCGAGCCGCACGCGCAGGTAGAGATCCCCCGCCTCGCCGCCGCCGTGTCCGGGGCCGCCCTGACCGGCGAGCCGGATGCGTTGTCCTTCGCGCATGCCGGCCGGAATGCGGACTTGGTAAGTGTTATTCCTCGCCGCCGCGCCATCCATTTCGGGGCGACGCAAAGTCACTTTGCGTTGCGACCCGAGGACAACTTCTTCCAAGGTCACGAGCAAATCGGCCTCAATGTCGCGGCCGGGTTGGACGAAGGTGTCTTCGTCGTGTTCATAGGTCCGGCTTTCGGGGCGCCCGGAACGACGGGAGCCGCCGCGGCGATCGCTGAAGAAGGATTCAAAAAAGTCGCTGAAACCGGTGCCGCCGAATTCGAAATCGGGCTCTCCGGCGGCGCCCGGCCTTTGTCGCTGCGACCCGCGTGGCGGCGGTCCACCGGCCGCTCCGCTCTGCCAGTCCGGTCCCATCTCATCGTACTGCTTCCGTTTTTCCGGATCGCCGAGGACCTCGTACGCTTCGTTGATCTCCTTGAATTTCGCTTCACCGGCCGGCTTGTTTTTGGCGACGTCGGGATGATGCACGCGGGCGAGTTTGCGAAACGCCTGTTTGATTTCGTCCGCCGACGCGGTCCGCGCGACGCCGAGAGTTTGGTAGTAGTCTTTAAATTGCACGGGCATTGCGATGCAGGGTTGGGTCTATCTATGTAGAAATCGACGGAAGTACAATTATCCGCGATTTGATCCGCTCGCTCACCGGAGCCGCGGCCAGGAAAATTTCTTTTCCGGAGAAGGTGGAGAACTCGGCGTCGGTCGAGGTTCGTTGGGTTCACCCGCGGCCCGGCGGGCGGCGGCGCGCAATTTATCCTTTTTATTCGGCCGCTTGCCCTTGATGCCGCCGCCGTCGGTGGCCGACACGTCCACTTCGGTTTCAGCTGGCTCGAAACCCTCGATTTGTTCGCGCGGCAAATCCAGGTGGTGGCGTTTTTCGATGAGGAGAAAATGCGCATGCGTTCCGGCACTGATGAAATTAATGGCGGTGCCGCTTTCGCCGGCGCGCCCCGTGCGGCCGATGCGGTGGGTGTAATCCACGGCCGAGCGCGGCAGGTCGAAGTTCACCACCACGGGCAACTGGGCGATGTCGATGCCGCGGGCGGCGACATCCGTGGCGAGGAGGACCTGGACTTTCGATGCCTTGAAATCTGCGAGCGCCTGGGTGCGGGCACCTTGGCTGAGTTCGCCGTGAAGCGCGGTGGCGGCGATGCCGGCCTTGCGGAGTTTTTCCGCGACGTGTTCGGTGGCGTATTTGGTGGCAACAAAGACGAGGACGCGCGTCCAGGCGTTGGTTTCGATCAGTTGGCGGAGCAATTGCGTGCGCCGCGGCGGGTCGACTTCGATCGCGCGCTGGAGAATATCCGGCTGGGAGGAAGGTTCGGCCGGGATGTCGACGCGGAGGGGATCGCGCAGGACGGATTCCGCGAGGGTTTGCACCGCCGCGGGAAACGTCGCGGAGAAAAGCAAATTCTGGCGACGCTTTGGGAGCAGCGCCAGGATCCGGTTCAATTCATCGGTGAAGCCACGCGAAAAAAGCTGGTCGGCCTCGTCGAGCACCAAGGTGGAAACCGCCGAGAGCGAAACGGCGTTGTGATCGATCAGGTCAAGCAATCGACCCGGCGTGGCGACCATGACGTCGGCACCGCCGCCGAGGGCCATCATTTGCGGATTGATCGAGACCCCGCCATACACGACGAGCGTTTTGATCGGCACCGGGAGATGACGGGCGTAATCGCGAAAAGAGGCACCGATTTGCGCGGCGAGCTCACGGGTCGGAACGAGAATCAAGGCCCGGATAAAGCGCCCACGCTCACGCTGGCCAGCCGCCAGGAGTTGAAGAATTGGCAGCGCGAAAGCGGCGGTTTTGCCAGAACCGGTTTGGGCGGACGCCTGAACGTCGCGACCCTGCAACACGGCAGGAATCGCCGCCGTTTGGATCGGGGTCGGCGCGGGGTAGTTGCGCTCGGCGACGACGCGCACCAGTGGTTCCAACAAACCTAGCGAGGAAAATGACATGATTACTTCGCCGTTTTTGAGTTGGCGGGCCCACGGAAAACGGGCCGCGTCGGATCGCTGATCCATTCGCTCCACGAGCCCGCATAAAGTTTGGAACCGAGTAATCCGGCGTACTCCATGGCGAAGATTGACGCGCACGCCGTGACGCCAGAGCCGCATTGATTCACGATATTTTCCGGAGCGCGCGATTGAATGAGCGCTGAGAATTCCTCTTTCAATTCGGCGGCCGGGCGGAAAGTGAGATCGGCGTTTAAGTTGGCTTTATAAAACCGATTGAGCGCGCCGGGAATGTGTCCGGCCACGGGATCGACGGGTTCGGCTTCGCCGCGAAAGCGTTCGGCTGGGCGCGAATCGATGATCGCGCGGGCAGGATCGGATAAGTTGCGGAGTACGGTGTCGGCGTCTTGAATCATGGCCGGATTGACCTGAGCGCGCAGCTCGGCGAGGCGCGGAGACGGTACGGTTTGAGTAGTCGCGCGATTTTCCACCACCCACTTTGAAATTCCACCGTCGAGGAGAACGACGGAGCTGAGTCCGATCCATCGCGCCATCCACCAGAGTCGCGCGGCATAGAGGCCGCCGACATCGTCATAGGCGACCACGGTCGAGTTTGAAGAAACGCCCCGGGAGGCAAGGAAACTTGCAAAGTTCTCCGGGGACGGCAGCGGATGGCGTCCATTGGTGCCGGTTTTCGGTCCGGAAAGAGCGGTCTCCATTGAAGCAAAATGGGCTCCGGGAATATGGCCCTCGCGATAAAGGCGTTCGCCTTTCGCGTAATCCATGAGGTCGTGCCGACAATCGAAAATCATCCACGTGGGATCTGTCAAATGCTCGGCTAGCGTCGCAGTGTTGATCAGCATGGAAAATGAAGCAGGAAGGCGAAGACGAAGACGTGCGGTTGGCGCGAGTTCGGGCGGCTCAGGCCAGCTTCACGATGATGGTGTGGTTATCGACTTTTACCTGGTCGCCGACCGCGAGCTTTTTGCGCTTTTGGGTTTCGACGATGCCATTCAGCAGCACGCGACCTTCGGTAATGAGTTGTTTCGCTTCACCACCGCTATCGCTGAGGCCGCCGAATTTGATGAACTGGCAGAGTTCGATGGGCACTTCGCGCACCACAATGTGGCGCGGCGTGGAGGAGTTCGTGGGCTGGACAGGAAGAGGTTTCATGGCGGTTGGTTTTCACGCATCTTGAACCACAAAGACGCGATGGCACAAAGCAGAATCAGAGGTGATCGGAAATCCACGGGCGGGGTCGCCCGTGGGAAGGTTACTTTTTGTCTTTCGGCGCCACCAGATGAATGCCGTCTGGGTCGATGAAGATGCGTTGCTCGCGGAAGAGCGTGCCGATGGCTTGCTTGAAGGCTTTTTTGCTCAGTCCGAAAATCGCCCGAATCCGCTCGGGCGGGCTATTATCGTGGTACGGCATGAAGCCGTCGCTGCGGGCTTGGAGTTGTTCCATCACGACCTCGGCGGCGGACGCGATGCGGCGAAACCCGGTACGGCCGGGGGCGAGATCGAGTTTTCCGTCCGGGCGCACGCTGCGAACGTAGCCTTCCACGATCTCGCCGATTTGCAGCGGATCGCGCAGGTCGGTGCGATAAAGCAGGCCACGATGGCGGTCATTCACGATCATGTTATAACCGAGCGGGCTCTCGCTCATCACCATGAGTTTCGCGGTGTCGCCTGGCTGATACAGGTCGATCGGGGTCAATTCGAGTCGCTTGTTGAGGCGCGCGCTGGCGATCAGCCGGTCGGAACGTTCGTCGAGTGCCACCTGAATCAGCACTTTCTCCCCGGGATTGACCGGTCCATGCATTTCACGCATCGGCAGGAGCAGATCCTTGTCGAGGCCCCAATCGAGAAAGGCGCCGATCCGGCGGTCGCCACCCACGACTTTCAAGGCCGCAAACTGGCCCAGTAGCACCAGCGGTTTTTGCGTGGTGGCGACCATACGATCTTCGGAATCGCGGTAAACGAAGACATCGATCGTGCCGCCGGGAGTAGCGCCGGCCGGAATGTATTTACCGGGGAGGAGAATTTCGCCGTGCGTGCCGCCGTCCAGATAAAATCCGGGCGGAGCGCCGCGGACGATCGAGAGCAGGTTGCGTTTGCCGATGAGTGCCATGTGGCGGTCACGGTGAACGCGATGTGGGATGATGGGGAGTCAATTCGTGAGCAGATAAGACGAAGTCGGGAAATTGGAAGAGGGAGATTCGGATTTGAATGACCGCTAATGGGTTTTGCCAAAGGGGCAAAACTTTGGAGAGCGCCTCCGCCTGATCGGCTCCGGAATAGACCTTGGGCGTCTGCTAATCGCAGCCGGCAATTCACCTGGCAGCGTGAGTTCACTTTGATGTAGCTTTTGTTTGTCTGCGATCAGCAGACACCTTGAACTAATTCCGCAGCCGATCCGGCGGAGGGGTAACTTAACGTTTCGCCTTTTGGTGAAACGCATTGGTGGTAATCTTGCCTTTCGTATTTGGGTATTCATTCGTTGCACCGAACCTCCCATGAGTCGCGTAATGTGTTACAACTGTTTCTGGCCGCAGCCGCTGTGCTGGTGCCCGACGTTGCAGCCGATGGAGACGCGCACGCGGTTCGTTTTTCTCATGAGCCCGAAGGAATTCAAACAGGAGAAAGCGGGCACTGGCCGGTTGACGCATCTCTGTTTGCCGAACAGCGAGCTGCGGATGGGCGAGGGCTTCGACCACAATGAATTGGTGCAGGCGCTCATCAACGATCCGCAGAACTATCCCGTCTTGCTTTATCCCGGGCGCGAGGCGCGCAATCTTTCCAAGGGCGATTTGACGCCGGCCGATCTCGGACAGCGGCGGCTCGTGGTTTTTCTGATCGATGCAACGTGGGGCGGAGCCCGCAAGATTCTGCGATTGAGCCCGAGTTTGCAGCGACTGCCGCGAATCATGTTCACGCCGTCCGCGCCCAGCCGATTCGTCATCAAGCAACAGCCGCAGGAAGGATGTCTGTCGACGTTGGAGGCCGTGCACGAATTGCTGATGGTGTTGGAGCGTTCAGGTCTGGATCGTTATGAAAGTCCGGCGCAGCTATTGGATGTTTTCCAACGCATGCAGGATTTTCAATTGAAGTGCGCCGCTGACCTGACGCGTCCGGGCTACCGGCGCAGAGCTTATCGTACGCCCGAGGAGCGCGCGGCTCAACCTCCGCACGCGGGCAAGCGACGGATGAAGTTTTTGAAAGTGGAAGCGGGGCCATCGTCCACGGCATGACCTCGATCTCTCGGGCCTGAGGGCGGTGAATTCCCGCGCGACGGTTTGACCTTCGTGCCCCCGGAGTTCTTTCTGGCGGCTTGTCTTCCGAACTCATCATTCGACCCATTGGATTTATTCGCACCGGGAAACGGGTGAAATTTCAGGCACGGCATCAGCCCCTCGAAGAGGAGCCAGAGCGCAATGTGCTCGAGCTTGTGCCGGGAAATAATTTTGAACAGGCGTTGCATGATTTGGCGGGATTTTCGCGGGTGTGGCTCGTGTGGTGGTTTCACCGCAATGAAGGCTGGCGGCCGCACGTCATGCCGCCGCGCGGGCCGGCGAAACGACGCGGAGTGTTCGCGACGCGTTCGCCGCACCGGCCTAATCCGCTCGGACTGACGCCGGTCCAGTTGATTGAAATCAAGGGCCGCAAGTTGATTCTGGGTCCGTGTGATCTCGTGGAGGGGACGCCGGTCTTCGACATCAAACCCTACGTTCCTGCTTACGATGCATTCCCGGACGCGAAGGCGGGATGGATTGATGAAGTCGACGTGGCGATGGAAGTGCCGGCCGACTATCAGGTGGCGTTTGCCACGCTCGCCGAAATCCAAGCGACCTGGTTGCAAACAGAGTGGCAGATCGACTTTCGCTCGCGAATGATGGAGCTGCTCGCGCGTGATCCGAAGCCGCATCGGACCCGACGAATCACGAGCCGGCGCGGAACGGAGTTGTTTGTGATCGGTTGTGGTGCGTGGAGAGCCGTGTTTGCCGTGGAAGAAAGAATCGTGACGGTGCAGTCGCTCGAACCGGGTTATCCGCCGCGTTTTCTCAACGATCCAGCCCGGGCGGAAGGTTTGCCTGATCGCCAGGCCCAGCTGGCGTTCCTGCAGCGCTGGCCGGAAATGATGCGGTAGACGTCGAAAGGTGCGCTTGACGCGCGCCGAACGGCCTAAAGCGCTCGTTTACGCACCGTCGTTACTGAATGTCAGGAACCATCCCCTTCGGGAAACTACTATAAATCGAACTTTCTTCGCTCATCCTAACCTTCTTATGAAAATCGAACCTGTTACTTCCGCCCCGGTCGCCGAGTCCTCCTCTGCTTCCGTCGATGTTGCCGCCGCGCCAACTGCCGCTGAAAAGAAACTCGTCACGCATCGCACGGCGGGAAGCGCCACCGGTGCCGTGGTCGGTGCAATTGTCGCCGGTCCTATTGGTGCGGTGGTCGGAGGTGCGATCGGATTGATCGTCGGTGGAGCCACCGCAACGCCCGCCGTTAAGAAGAACCAAAAGTCGTCTTTGAAAGCGACGATTAAGAAACCCGTCGCGCGCCTCGCGAAAAAAGCCAAGTCCGTCGTCCGCAAGGTGGCGAAGACCGCAAATAAAGCCAAGGCGAAGGCAAAGCCCGCGGCGAAGCGGATCGCTTCGAAAACGAAGAGCGTCGTCCGCCGGGTAACCCAGCCCGTCGCCAAGAAGGCGGCAAAGGCAAAGGCGAAAGCCAAGTCGAAGCGCTGAAATTTCCGCCGCGGTTCGCCTGAGCAGCGATCAGTGCCCCTCAATTTCTGAAATGAGCAAGGCCTTCACCAAGGAAGACGATCCCGGCGAATCGGTTCCGCTGCCCCGCCTCGTTTCACCGCTGCCGTCGGGGACGAGAAATTGCCTGACGCCGGCCGGTTCGCGTGAACTTTACGGCGAACCGGCTTATTTACAGGAAGCGCGGCGACCGCTGCTTGTCGCCGGCGCGGCAAATGCTACCGCTGTTCGCGAGGAGCTTCAGACGATCGAAAGACGGATCGCTTATCTGACACAAAGTTTGAGCTCCGCAGAAGTTGTCTCGCCGGCGGATTCGATGGATGACCGCGTGCGATTTGGCGCGACCGTAATGGTGCGCGATCCAAACGGAGAAACCACTGAGTACCGGATGGTCGGTGGGGATGAGGCGAATCCCGAACGGAATTGGGTGAGCTGGCAGTCGCCCATCGCGCGTGCACTGTTGAACGCGCGGTTGGGGGAATGGGTCCCGTTTAAGTTTCCGGCCCGGGAGACCGAGCTGGAAGTGGTACGCATCGCCTACGGCTAAAATTTTTGGGCAGGAACTTAGCGTTCTGGCCGCACACTACTCCGTGTGCCCAATTCGCCCGATCTCAAACCGTTTGAGCAAAAACATACCATCACGCAGCAACTGACGGTGCGCGTGGGTTGCAAACTGGCCTATGAAACCCAAGCGGACACGCCGATGTTGCTCGATGTGCAGCCGCACCTCGGTCCGGGGCAGATTTTGAAAGGAGAGCAATTACTGCTCGGCGCAGGTCTCGTCGCTGAACCAATCAACAACAGTCATGGCAATCGACTGGTTCGCCTGACCCTGCCGCCGGGAAGGACAGAAATTCGGCACGATGCGTTGGTGGAAGTTCCGCCAACCGTCGATGTGGCGGGAATAGAATTGGCTGCGGCTGTTCCGCCCGTGCTTGTGCCACCGGAGTTGCTGCGCTACCTGCTGCCCAGCCGCTATTGCGAATCGGATAAGTTGGCGGCTTTTGCGTGGAATAACTTTGGATATCTGGGGCCGGGCTGGCCTCGGGTGCACGCCGTGTCCGATTGGGTTCATGCCAATATCGGCTATCGTTTCGGCTCCGGCAGTCCCGAGCTTTCTGCGTGGGATATTTTCCAGCGGCGTCATGGCGTCTGCCGCGATTTTGCGCATCTCACGATCGCGTTGTGCCGGGCGCTTAATATTTCAACGCGCTATGTCACCGGCCATCTGCCTGACATCGGCTATATCGACCCGGGTACGCCGATGGATTTTCACGCATACGCCGAGGTTTATCTCGGTGGTCGTTGGTTTGCCGTCGATGCGCGGTTTAACGTGCCGCGCATCGGCCGCGTAAAAATCAGTCACGGGCGCGACGCGGTTGATTGTGCTTTTGGCACCACGTTCGGACAGGTGTTTCTTTCCCATTTTGAAGTCTGGGCCTACCAGGTGGAGTCCGGGGCAGTAACAGTTGGCGATCCGATCGATCTCTCGATTCGACTCGATGGTGATACGGAAGTCCGCGTCAGCCGGCGCGGATGATTCGCGAGCGGCCGCAGTGGGCTGTTGGAGAAAACATCACCCACGGCAGGTTCGCCGTGGCTTCAAGTGTCATGGCAATTCTTTTAGCTCGAGGTGTCGGTATTCCATCTGGCCGCGATCACCTTCGACGCCGATCGGGCCGGTTGCGGGAACTTTCATCGCGTTTTCCAGTACCTCGCCGTTGCACGTGCAGTAGGCGGCTTCCCCTTTCACCGTGATCACGATTTCATTCCAGTCGCCGGCCTGGTAGCGCTTCAAGTCCTTATAGGGCCCGGCGAGCAGGTAGTCGCGGCACTGGAGCTGCGGACCGCGCACATAAATCCCGCTGTCAGTGTTCGGCGCGGCGCGAAATTCCATTTTCAGGATGAAGTTCTTGGGGAATTCCGACTGGGTCCAAAGATTCTGGATTTTGCGGTATTCATGGGGCGAAGTGACAACGAGTCGGCCGTTGATCGCCATAAAACGGCCATCGGGCGTGGCTTTGAGGTGGTCGAAGTTCACTGGCTCCTTGACGACCGGCCAAGCGGCCGCCTCAGGATCTGATTTCTGCCAGCGTTTGGCCGATGCGATATCTTCGGCGGTGGTCGGCCGATAGCCCCAGCCAGTCAGATCGTGGCCGTTGAACAGACTGACAAAACCGGCCTCAGGTTGGAAATTGGCCGCCTTAGTGTCGACGAATCCGAGGGTCGCGAAAATCGTCCGCAAGGCTCCGGTCCACTTGGCGTAACCAACGGCGTTCGGGTGGAGTAGATCGGGAAACTCCTCGGATTTGGCGTCACCCTCGGCGTTGGCGAAAAGCGTCCAGGTGTCGAGGTACGTCACCTGCGGTTGATCGCGCACTATCGCCCGGTAGAGTTGATTGAGCCGTTTGATTTGATCGACCGGCCTTTTCTTCGTGGCGGAGCTTGGAAAAACGGCGCAAAGCACAACGGGCATCTCCGGATTATGTTGGCGGAGCGATTCGATGATGAGTTTCACGTTACCCGCGATGACCTCGGGCGTGGCGCCGTCCTCCAGATCGTTTGTGCCGATTAGCAAAACCACCGCGCGCGGATTGAGGGAGAGCACGTCTTCCGGCAACCGCACGAGGACACCCCGGCTCGTGTCTCCACTGATGCCGCGATTGGAGACGTGGAGTTCAGGAAAACTCGGGTTCAACCGATCGCCCCAGCCCTGGGTGATTGAGTCGCCAAGAAAAACGATCGAGCCTTGGTCCTGTTGGGCAGTCGCGGCGAACGAGGTGCGACGATCATGCCATGTTTTTTGAAACCAATCGGCGCGCCTGATGGGACCAGTGCCTGGCAGCCCGTCGTCGGTGGCGGGAATAGAGAAACTCGCCGCTGTGTAAGTAGCCGGGGCAGGTTTGTTGGCGGAGACGCAGCCGCTGGTGAGCAGCGACGCGAGCAGGAGCGGAAGGCTGACGGCAATGATGGCCAGCCGTGAGATGAGACGGGCGCGGGGTAACATAGCCGGACTACAACGCGCCGATTGCCCAGCCGCAATGACGGAGTGAGGAACAGTGCTGTGCTTGGGTCGCGGCGAGGATCTGCGCCCGGAAGCGGGCGGGCGTCAGGGCAACTTCGCTTGGATGATTTTGCTCACCGCGCCGAAGTCGATCAGGCCGGCTTCCCGACGCTGTTTGAGCGCGCCGATGACCTTGCCCATTTCTTTTTTTGACGTCGCCCCGGTCGCGGCGATGACTTCGGTCACCAGCGCGTCGAGTTTGGCGGCGTCCAATCCGGCGGGCAGATATTTCGCGAGGATGGTGATCTCGGCCGTGTTGATGGCGACCAAGTCGGCGCGGCCACCCTTTTCGAATTCAGTGCGGGCGTCGGTGAGATTTTTAACGGCCTTGCGAAAAGCGGCGATCGTGAGCGCTTCGTCGATCGGCTTGCTGGTATCCATCGAGGCGCGCTGGATGGCGGCGTCCATCGTCCGGAGTGCGGTGGCCGTCGCGGTGTCGCGGGCTTTCATGGCGGTGATGATGTCGGCGCGGAGGCGTTCGTAGGTCGTCATGGGAGGAGAAAAGTAACTTAAGGCGATAGGCGGAATACCGGTGGACGCAAGTGATGAGTTGGCAACGCGGTGCGTTGAAAGATTGCGGCGAGGCGCGAGACCGTTTCACTGGCGGGGTGACGACTTCCGCGTTTTCCTCCAAAGATCCTCTCCATGGCGTGACGTTGGAAGCGTTGCTGACGGAACTCGTGAATGCTTATGGTTGGCCCGAACTCGGTCAACGGATCGATATTCGCTGTTTCAAC
>JAYVMJ010000184.1:0-3737 GCA_043759025.1 Verrucomicrobiota bacterium
CATCCAGGTAGTTCGCCGAAATCCAGCCGCCGGTGATGCGTTCCGCTTTCTTTCCCTCCAGCAAATTGGTCGACATGCGATCCCACATGCCGGCGATGCCCTCGCACAAAGTGGTTCGTTCGCGCCACTCTTTCAACTCCGGTCCCGTGACGTAGGGAATGAGAGCGGAATCCGGGGCCTTCGACCAAAACTCCACCAGTCGATCCGGTTCCGGATAAGGCAACGGACGAAGCAGGGCGGCATTCAGCACACTAAAAATCGCGGTGTTCGCCCCGATGGCGAGCGCGAGGGTGAGGACGACAACGACCGTGAAGCCCGGCGTTTTCCCCAGCGAACGAAGCGCGAATTTAACGTCAGAAAGCATCGGCGATGGTTTGCAACGTGTCCGCAGACCTTGTGCATAGCCACCTCAGAAACACCGCAAGCGATACACTTCCATTCCGATCCGTGCGCATCAGTTTTATCGGTGGTCAAATTTCAGCGCTTCGCTTCCGCACGGTTGACTCCAGTGGCTTCAGACGCACAAAAGGAGACGGGCCCGCTAATCAACTCTGACACCGCGTGAAAACGTCAGATCAAATTCAAATACCATGGCCCGTTCCAATCGATCCGACTCCGCTCCGACTGAACTCATCCAGCACCGCATTCTCGTCATCCGCGGCAAACGCGTATTGCTCGACGCCGACCTCGCGCGATTTTACGGGGTCGCGACTCGCGATCTCAACAAAGCGGTGTCCCGCAATCCGGCGCGCTTTCCGGAAGATTTCGCGTTTCAACTCACCGCTGAAGAAAGCAGCAACTTGATGTTCCAAGCTGGAACATCAAGTGCGCAATCCACTGGAAAACAAGTTGATAAGAAAATAAAAAGCGGGCATGGCGGTCGCAGAAAGCTTCCCCGCGTTTTCACCGAGCAGGGCATCGCCATGCTCGCGAGCGTGTTGCGCAGCCGGCATGCGGTGGCCATGAGCGTGGCAATCGTCCGCGCCTTTGTGCAATTGCGGGAGATGTTGGCGGGACAACGCCAATTGGCCGGAAAATTGGCGGAGTTGGAGCAGCGGTTGGAAGGCCACGACGAAGCCATCGGCAATTTATTCGAAGCGATCCGACAGTTGATTGAGCCGAGTGCACCCGAGCATGGTCGGAAGATTGGTTTCGGTCGCGCGAATGATTGATTTCAAAACGCACTCTATTTCAAACTGCGGTCGATCAAATCCTCCAGAAGTTTTTAACCACTAATGGCCACTGATACTCACTCATCCGGAGGTTTGGGGGCGTGAGCCGTTACCGGCAGGATCGTCATACAGCCGAGCTGGGGCTCGGCGTTCCCGGGATGATCGCCTCTAATACCAATCGCCTGAAACAAATGGACCTTTGGTAGGGCCGTTGCCCTCAACGGCCCTTGCCCCACGAGGACGGTTGGTCGGCCTTCGCCAAAGCTACGGCCGACAAGGGGCAACCGCCCTTACCACTTCAACCAAGCACTGAGTCTATAAATTACAGGATGTTGGCATAACTCTTCAGCAACTAATCGTCGCTTTTCTGGGCCTCGTCCAGAGTCGCGCCGCCCACAAAATCAACTGGCGCGATACCGCAGCCAAATAATTTGGCCAGGGCGCGTTTTCACGCCAATCAATTTCAGGGCCGTCGCTTTCCTGCCCACGAATTTTTCCAGCACATCAATTACTGTGGGCATCTGCCGTGATCCGTGGGCGACCGAACAAATGAATACGGTGGGATCAAAAAATGCCGACCGCATAGAGCTGACTGGCGAAAATCCCGGCCACCGCGAGTCCGCCGCCCAAGTCGAGCACGTCCCCGATCAAGCCGAGTTGCAGACCTTCGCACAGGAGAATCTCAAGGATCGCGCCGCGAACATTGTCGCTCGGCCTATTTCAGCCAAGTCACGACTGACAGGGCCGCGACCAAAAACATCACGGCGGTCGCCAGCCAGCCCATTCCGCTCAGCCATTTTGAAATCACGAACGATTTCATCACGCCGCGGTCATTCGCGAGGCGCATCATCACGACCATGATCGGGGGCGCCACGAGGCCATTGACTACGGCCGACCAGAACAAAGCCTTGATCGGATCGACGTGGATGAAATTCAGGAGGAAGCCGAGGAGCATGACGACCACCAGCACTCCATAAAAAAATTTCGCGCGGGCCGGCTTGAGTTCGAGGCCGGTCTTCCACCCCAATCCTTCGGCAATGGCATATGCCGCCGAACCGGCCAACACCGGCAGGGCAAGCAATCCCGTGCCGATGATGCCGAGACTGAAAAGGAGAAAGGCAAAGCGCCCCGCGACCGGCCGCAACGCTTCGGCTGCTTGCGATGCCGTCTGGATGTCCGTGCGGCCATGCGCATGCAGCGTTACGGCGGTCGTCAGGATGATAAAAAACGCGACCACGTTCGAAACTCCCATGCCGATGTAGGTATCGATTTCGATCCGGTTCAATTGCACGGCAGCCTGTTCCGGCGCCTCAATCAGCGGCCGGGCCGCCTTGACGATCCTCACTTCCTCCACCTCCTGCGACGATTGCCAGAATAGCAGATAAGGACTGATGGTCGTGCCGAAAATGGCGGCGAGCACGGTGAAGAATTCCGCGTTGAAGGAAAGCGTGGGCACGAACGTGTTTTTCAAGGCTTCAATCCACGGCACCCGCACGACAAACACGGTCCCGACGTAGGAAAACAACACCAGCGTAAGCCACTTCAGAAACTTAACGTATTGGGTGTACGGAATGAACACCTGCAGCAGGAGCGAAGCGACACAGAGAACAGTGGCGTAGACCAGCGGCGGACCACCAATTAGCAATTGCACGGCCGCGCCCATCGCCGAGATGTCCGCGCCAATATTAATGAGATTCGCCACCACCATCAGCGTAATGCAGGTGATGGTCAGCCACCCGGGACAACTCCGGCGCATGTTACCCGCGATACCGTGGCCGGTCACCCGGCCGATCACGCCGCTGATCCGCTGGACCGCGGCCATCAACGGAAACGACACGACCATCGTCCAAAGCATGGCGTAACCCAGTGATGCCCCCGCTTGCGAATACGTGGCGACGCCGCTCGGGTCGTCGTCCGAGGCACCCGTGATCAATCCCGGCCCAAGCAGGCGGAAAATATTTTTTTTCGGCGGACTGGGTTTTAACCGGGAGAGATCGTTCCGGTTTTTAAGATCGTGTTTGCCCAAATGCATGGCGTCCAGGTTGAGCAGAAGATAAACCCCCGTGATTCCGGCACGCCCCACCGAATGTACCCGCGGATGGCCGCGAGCCTCGCTGGATTGCGGCTGACGCCATCGCGACAGCGGATTCCCCCAATTCGAGTATCATGGCTGCGGCTGCGGCTTCGGCTGATCTTTTTGATCGTCGGGTTTATCATTCACGACTGGCGCAGTTTTTGGCTTCACCTTCTTTTTGTTCTTCTCAACCGGATGCCTGGCTTTAGCGGCATCGGACGCGGTTGCAGGTGCCGCCTTGGTTTCAACGGGAGCATGTACCGCAGCCGCAGTAGCCGGATGCGCCGCCGCAGGAATCGCTGCCGGAGTTTTTGGCTGTGGCCGTGAAGCCGGTGATGACACTTTCAAATGCGCGGCAGGAGACGGCCGGGGCTTGATCGCAATTTTCGTTTCCTCCTGTTTGCGCACCTCCCGCACTGTAGCGACATTCACCTTACGCCCAGTGGCCTTTTCAATGGCTTCCGGACGAGGTCCTGCGGCCACGACGGTGT
>JAYVMJ010000185.1:0-2464 GCA_043759025.1 Verrucomicrobiota bacterium
ACTCCGTTGGGTCAGTGCCCAGTTTGAAGACGACGAGAACACGCTTCCACTCGCCGCCGCGACCACGGTCGATCTGGAGCTGTCCCATGCCGTCGGGCGGCGCGGCGAACTGTTTGTCAGCGTAGAAAATCTTTTCTCGGTTAGAGTGGAAACCGGAAGGGTCACTAACGGCATCGTCAGTATCGGACCACCGCGATTGGCAAGGGGCGGGGTTCGTTGGGCGTGGTAAGATCACGATTGTGCGGAGAGAATAGTGCTGTCTTGTCCGCTACGTAGGATTTGGAGCCTTTCCAACTGCCGGGTGAAGGCCCACCGCCTGCGATTATATCGAATTTCCCATTGATTTTAAGGCACATACATAAACGTAAAATCAATTATCAAGGAACAGTAAAACTACCTATAAAGTCCCGTAAAATCCCTTAATATGTCGTAGTTTTACGGCATTTTTTTCACGCTCTTTGCATGAAAACCACTCCAAAGATTATCGTTGGATTTCTCTCTCTTAGTTTATTCGCATTCGCCGACAGTTCAGCGGATCAGCTCCTGCAGGCCCAAAATAAATTGACCCAATGCGATTATGCCGGCGCGGTCTGCATATTGGACGGCGCTATCCGCACCGCACCCGATTTGGCCGAGGGATATTTTTTGCGGGCGACCGTTCGGGAGAAACAACGCGATTCGATCGGGGCGCTCGTCGACTATGCCGACGCGATCAGATTAAACGTCAGCGAGCCGCGCTATTATTCCGCCAGGGGAAACCTCTTGGCTCGGCTTGACCGCTTTCCGGAGGCCGTAGCCGATTTTAACAATGTCATTGCGCTCCGCCAAGTCGACTATGTCGGTTACCAAAAACGTGGAGAGGCGCAGGTGGGTGCCGGCGACTTTGCCAGCGCGATCAGCGATTTCGAGACCGCGACCAAATTAAATCCGAAAGCGATCAACGCGTATTTTCTGCGGAGCCAGGCGTTGCTTTCCATGGACAAAGCGGACGCTGCGCTCGCGAGCGCCGACGAGGTTATCCAGCTTTTCCCGAAGAGCGCCGCGGCCTATCACGAGCGGAGCAAAATAAAAACCGCCCTCAAGGATCGCGAAAACGCATTGGCTGATTTGGACCAGAGCATCCACCTCGCTCCCGACGAAGCCACCTACTACAAGGAACGCGCCTATCTGCGCGCCGCCCTCGGCGATGGCGAAGGCGCACAGACCGACGTCGAAAAATACAATCTTCTCGTTCGCGCCAATCGTAGCCGGCCCAATCTTCAGCTCGCCGATTCCAGCCAGTGATCGCGCGGTCGCCGTGCTCACCGCGCGGTGCAGGATCAGATCAGATGTGCCGTGAGTCCGCTTCGTCTTTTTTGACGTAGCCTGATTCCTGGCGCTGGTGATTGACCGCGTTTTTCTTAAGATAAGCCTGATAGACGTCGTCGGGGGTCATCCCGAGCGTTTGCGCCAGCGAAACGAGAAAATGGAACAGGTCGACCACCTCGACCTTGGCGTTCTGCTCGTCAAATTTCTGGTACTTGGCCCACCATTTCCACGGTACGCTGTCGATTAACTCCGCGGTTTCCTGCTGCATGGCGCGGGTGTAGTTGAGAATCCACTTGGCCTTTTCCTCATCGGTCGGGGGCGGCAGACTTACTCCAATACGCTTGTTCAACGCATCTTGCATGCGGAAGATTTCCTCAAGTTTGTCCATGGCAGCGAGCGTGGTTGGCCGTGCGCCAGCTGGCAAGCCGCCCTTGGCGCCGGGAATAATTAAGTTGCCCTCCCGAGGCGGTTGGCGAACGTTTTATGCCTATTGCCGCTGTCGAGCGAGATTTCCGAGCTCCGGCTGGCATCAACCACCCGCGCCGCCTTTTTAGGCAGGCGCTTTTAACCAACAACATAGACATGTCCTCCAATGAATCGTCCGGAGCTTCTGCCGAAGCCACCGCGACCACTCCGGCGCCTAGCGCCGATAACTCCTTCGGCAGTACCCGTGGCTCTGGCCTCGCCCGCGGTAAAGCAAAACGCCCAAGTGCCCCCGCTGCCTCCAGTGCAGCTGCCAGTAACTACACGCCGACCGCCATCGAAGTTGTCACCGCCCCGCGTGAGTATCAGAACCCATTCGCACCGGTTGAAGAAAAACCGGCTGCCGTAACCCCGGAACCAGCCCCGGTGGTCGCTCCCGCGCCCGCCGCCTTTGTTCCTCCGACCCGGGTTCAGCCGGTCGAAGCGGTTGCCCCCATCGTCAAGGAGGAGCCCGTCGCTCCTTTCGTTACTTCCTCCCGTGCCGCATCGGCTCCGCCCGTTGAAGAGCAAGTTGGATTGAAGATTCTTCCGCCAGAGCAACCGAAAGCCACGCCAGCCCAGACCTGGGAAAGCGAAGGTTTTCGTCCCGCGCGCGAATCCCGGACTGATCGCCCGCGTCGTGAGGATGCTCCTCGTCGCGAAGATACTCCACGTCGTGAGGATACTCCACGTC
>JAYVMJ010000186.1:0-7681 GCA_043759025.1 Verrucomicrobiota bacterium
TCGAGCTTGACCATCTCGCGGCGCAACGCCACCGCGCGACGGATCGCCATCTCGAAATATTCCTCACCGATCGGCTCGCTCGAATGCACGACGACGCGCAGCGGCATTTTAGCGCGCGGATTAAAGAGCCCCGTCCCGACCCGGTGACCGAATTTATCGTAGACCGAAACGAGATCGCCCGGCTTTGCATCGTGCGAGACTTCGCCGAGCATCCGGGGGAAAATCGCCGGTTGAAAGCTGACGAATTTCAACTGGGCCCACGGCTTGGACCACTGCGATTGCGGCGGCGGCTCGCCCAACACGGGGCGGTCGGGATTGATCGGGTTCTTTTCGTCGGTTTCGTCCATTGCCGCCCACGCAATGCAGCCCGGGCACTGAGGGCAAAGAAAAAGGTGGAAATTGACTTTCTTGAATCCAAACGCCGCTGCCGCGACACTCACTGCTGTAACCAACCCTCACCCATGATCCCTACTCTCGTGACCCTTCGCCTCGCGTTTCTCGACATCCAGCCGTTCATGATCGCCATCATCGTTCCCATTGCCGGACTCCTGTTCGGCGGCGCCATTGCGGGAATGGCGATGTATTTCTCCCATCAGCGCCAGCGTCTCTGGCACGAAACGGCCCGACTAGCCTTGGAAAAAGGCCAACCGCTGCCCGCCTCTTTCGACGTCGCCTCGCGCGCCGCCGGTGACAATGCCCCCCGCTGGCGCGGATATTTCATCGGTGGCCTGATCAATGTCGGCGTGGGCGTGGGCCTGTTCTTCGCCCTGTCGCAGATTCCCGGGACCGCTTTCAATGTCGGCTATTTCGGCGCCATCCCTGGTTTCATCGGCGTCGCCCTGCTGATCGGCGCGGCGATCGAGGCGCTGGCTTCCCGCAGGTCAGCCGACTCCACGCAGCCGCAGAACCGGCCGTGACGCCATCCGACGCCGAACTGATCGCCCGGGTGCTGACGGGCGATGACCGATCCGCGTTCGGGACCTTGGTCCTGCGCCATCAATCCGTCGTGCGCAGTTTTCTTCGCCACCTCACGCACGGCGACAACGCCCTCGCCGATGACCTGGCCCAGGAGGCCTTTCTCCAAGCCTATCGCAGCCTCGCCCGCTTCCGGGGAGGCTCGATTTTTTCCACCTGGCTTCTCGGTATCGCCCACAATCATTACCGCAATGCCCGACGGCGGCAGCGGACCGAAATTCTTCCGGCAGACTCCGAGCCGGTCCCGGACCCGACGCCAGCAGCTACCCGGACGTCCGACCTGCGCGAGGACTTGGCCGCTGCCGTCCGACAACTTTCTTCCCATGAACAACTGGCACTTCACCTCGGCTACGTCCAAGGTCTGTCTCACGCCGAAATCGCCACACTGGCCGACTGGCCGCTTGGCACGGTCAAGACTCACTTGGCGCGCAGCAAGGAGAAGCTCCGTCACCTCCTCGCCGCTTGGAATCCACACTCATGAATCAACCCTCCAATGAAGATGAAGCGCTAACGGCGCTGTTGCCCGCCGATTCGCGGTCCCTCTCTGACGACGGTTTCACTGCCCAGGTGCTCGCTGCTTTGCCACGGCGACGCCAGCCGGCGCCACGGTGGCCGTGGTTCGCTTATGTCGGCGGAACCACGGCGGGCACGCTTTTCGCACTGTGGCGCGGTCTGGCCCAGGCCGACGCTCCCGCGGGCCTGAGCCAGCTGGCCGAGTCGCTGCGGATCGTCGCCGTCGTGCTGACCGGACCTTGGCTGCTCGTTTCCCTCGTGACGGTCGCATTCGCTCTGGTCGTCGCGTTCACTCCCAGCTGGCTCGCCCGGATGCGCTAAGGCAGTGGAAATAAATAAAGGTCGCAACTTAAGAGGATTCGCCAGATTTTTCCCCATGAGTCATATCATGGAATTACGTTATCACGCCTGATCCCAAACCTTAGGTTGTTACCTTTATTGTTTTCCAATGCCTAAGCAAAAGGCCGGCCGGATTCCGGTCGGCCTGGGAGAGTTTCTGTCTATCCGCCTTACGCCACGCGCTCGACGATGAGTGGCGGTGGGATCGGGCGCTTCGGCGCGAGGCGGTAGTCGTCCTTGAAATAATTGAGCGCCTGCTCGAGCTTCGCCTCGTCGTTGTAATGAATCATCAGCAACGGCTCGCCCTGCTTGACCTGCGCTGCGTGCCGACCTTTTTGATTTCGGAGACACCCAAGGTGACCTCGCCGTGGTCGTTCTCTCTTCCACGTCGAAAATCGTCCGCTCCTCTCACCATGGAATCCTCATATTTGAATTCTCCTCCAGCCGAAAACGATGAGCTCGAAGCATAGCTCCGGGCTCATCTCCATAAGCGCTAACTTAGGTGCGCATAGAGGCGATTTTCCTTTGTCATCCTCTGGCAGTCACGAGCTAACAACAGGCGAAAAATCCACTAATTTAGCGCCTATGGGGCTCATCTCTCCGTCCCGACCCTCCGTGATGATGGATTTCCCGAGCGTGTGCTTGCGGCGTTGCCCGCAGTTGAAGATCGCGCCTTCACATTCCGGCGCCAGTTGTTCTGCGCGGCAGGTTTGATCGCAGGAGTGGCTGTCGCAACGATCGCACTGATTGGCCCGGGCGATTCGGCACCGAAGTTCTCGTCACTGGTCGACGGAGCGGGAGGGCAGCTATCTGCACCACCCGTGGCGCTGGCACTCGGCATTGCCGCACTTTCTCTCTGGTTCGCATTTCGCGACCGGTTGCGCCTGTTCCCTCGCTTATAAAAGGAAGCCTCGACACGCAGCCCGAGTCCCAGCGAATACACCCCCGCTCCTAGGCGCGGCCCCGTCCAAACAAAAGATAAAGGATCGAACCCAAAAATGGCACGAGGATGATCACCAGAATCCATGCAACTTTGTTGGAATTATTGCTCTTTATACAGTCAACCAAGGCAACGATCCAGAGGATCAGGCAAACGACGGAAATGAGGTAATTAATATTCATGGGCTTGAGGGGGGGGCAAAACGACTTGAGCAACGGGGTTACAACCTGAATGAACATCCTGTTGCGGGTTTGGTAGCCAGAAAAAAGGCCGACCCTGCGTTGGGTCGGCCTGATAGAATGCCTGCAAAAAGCGCCCAGTTTTTGGCCGCTCAAGCAACGCGCTCGACGATGAGCGGCGGTGGGATCGGGCGCTTCGGCGCGAGACGATAGGCGTCCTTGAAATAGTTGAGCGCCTGCTCGAGCTTCGCCTCGTCGTTGTAGTGAATCATCATCAACGGCTCGCCCTGCTTGACCTGCGTTCCAACTTTTTTGATTTCGGAAACACCGACGGCGTAATCGATCTTGTCGTGATGCGCCGGATCCTTGCCCGCGCCGAGGAGCGAAACGCCCTTGGCGATCATCGCGGCGTTGATGGTGTGAACATAACCGCGTTTCGGGGCCGGCAGTTTGCGAATGTGTTTCGCCGCCGGGAATTTTTCCGGGTGGTCGATGAACGAGACGTCACCGCCCTGCGCCTTGACCATGTCCTTGAATTTTTCGAGCGCCGAACCGTCGCTGAGATGGCGCTGCACGGTTTGCTTGGCCGACAAAGTCGAGCCAGCCACACCCGCGAGACGGACGATTTCCATACCGAGTTTGAGCACGAGTTCCTTCATGTCCTCGGGACCTTCGCCCTTGAGCAGCTGAATCACTTCCTTGATCTCGAGCGCAGTGCCAACGGTGTCCCCGAGCGGCTGGTTCATGTCAGTAACGAGCGCGACGCAGCGGCGCTTCATCGAGCGTCCGACGCGGGTCATTGAACGCGCGAGCTGTTTCGCCTGCTCAAGATCCTTGATGAAGGAGCCATTGCCCCACTTCACATCGATCACGAGACCTTCGGCACCTTCCGCGAGTTTTTTCGAAAGCACGCTGCCAGTGATGAGCGGCAGGCTGGGAATGGTGCCGGTTTCAAGACGGAGATCGTAGAAAATCTTGTCGGCCGGCGCGAGCTCCGGGCTTTGTTCCGCGATCGCTCCGCCGACGCGGGCGAGTTGATCGACGAAATGCGGAATGGTCATGTGGCTCTTGAAGCCGGGAATCGCGGATAATTTTTCCAGCGTGGTGATGACGTATTCCTGTTCAACGCCGCACATCATCGGAACGACGACACCACTTGCCATCGCGAGCGCTGCGAGGACCACGGCAGTTTTGTCGCCAACGCCGCCGGTGGAATACTTGTCGATCTTCGGCTTCGCAATTTGGGAAAGATCGATCACTTCGCCCGACAGCATCATCTCCTCAGTGAGGACCGCTGTTTCCTGCGCGGACATATTCGCGAAGTAAATCGCCATCAAAAGTGCGGCCTGCTGGTGCTTCGGCATTTCTCCATCCAGCGTGGAGTCGATGATGTAGCGGATTTCTTCCTGCGTAAATTCCTGCCCGTCTCGTTTCTTCTCAATAAGGGAAGTGAACGACGGTTTAATGAAGCGGCGCGTTGGAATGGGACGTTTTCTCATAGTGAACAATAAGGTATTCGGAGCCGCGCCGTGTGGCGCAAAGCTCGCAAAGGCAAAGAGTTTTATTGATTTTGTCGAGATTAAAATCTCTTGACCAAACGCTTATCTTTGGGCTGAGCAACTTATACCAAAACGTTTTTTTCAAAACGCCTTGACCCGCCAAAATCCTTCTTGCTCAAAGCCAAGCGCAATTCCTCAATCGAGCGATGTCCCTGCCGTTTACCATCGCCAGCCACCTCGATGCCGCCCTGCGGAGCGCCGCAAATACCCTCGGTTTGACCGGTCGCGGCTTTGAACCCGAGGTACGGGTGGCCGATCCGGCCAACGGTGATTTTCAGGCCAACGGTGCCCTCGCCTTTGCCAAACGGGAAAAACAAAACCCGCGCGCCTTGGCGCAACAAATCGTGGATCTGCTGGGTGATTTGCAGCCGGATTTTGAGCTCACGCTGGCTGGTCCGGGTTTCATCAACTTCCGCCTCAAGCCCGCCGCCCTGCTCTCTTGGTTGCAAACCTATGACTCCGAAAGCCACCTCCAAAACGGCGCGGCCGGCGCACGCAAAGGCCAGACGTGGGTCGTGGACTATTCGTCTCCAAATACGGCCAAGCAAATGCATGTCGGTCACGTGCGCTCCGCCGTAATCGGTGAGGCGATTTGCCGGCTGCTCACTTTTAGCGGCGCAAAAGTCATTCGCGACAATCACATCGGCGATTGGGGCACGCAGTTTGGAAAACTGATCTGGGCTTACAAGCGCCAGCTCGACCAAACTGCGCTTGCAGCCGATCCACTCGAGGAATTCGAACGACTCTACAAAGTCGGAAATTCCGCCGCCGATGCGGACCCCGCGGCGCTGGAGGAAGCGCGCCAGGAGTTGGTGAAACTTCAGGACGGCGACGCGACCAATCTCGCCATCTGGAAGGAAATCAACGACTGCAGTCTCTCGGCGTTCCAACAGATTTACGACCAGCTCGACATCAAATTCGACGTCACGCTCGGCGAAAGTTTCTACAATGACAAAGTCGACCGCGTCTATCGCGAGTTGACCGACGCGACCATTGCCGAGCAAAGCCAGGGCGCGCTCGTGGTGTTTCATCCCGAGCATCCGCGTTTCAAAACGCAGCCGTTCCTCATGCGCAAAGCCGACGGCGCGAGCAACTACGCGTCCACTGATCTCGCCACCGCGCTTTACCGGGTCGAACATTTTCATGCCGACGGCATCGTGGTCGTCACGGATTTTCGCCAGGGTGACCATTTCGAACAACTTTTTCTCACCGTGCGGAAATGGTTTGCCGCGAAAAATTACCGGTTGCCCGAGCTGCACCACGTGACCTTTGGCGCGGTGACGGGCGACGACGGCAAAGCCCTCCGCACGCGCGATGGCGGCACGATCAAGCTCAAGGAATTGCTGGGCGAAGCCGAGGAAAGAGCCTTCGCCCTCGTCACCGAAAAGACGCCCGAACTCCCCGAAGCGGAGCGCCACGCGATTGCGCGCACGATCGGCATCAGTTCGGTGCAGTACGCCGATCTCTCCCTAAATCGAAGCAGCAACTATGTTTTCTCGTGGGAAAAAATGCTGAGCTTCGAGGGCAACACGGCTCCGTACCTGCTCTATGCCGTAACCCGCGTTCGCAGTATTTTCCGAAAAGCGGGACTCGATCCGGCACGACCGGCGGTCGGCGAGGCCAGTGCGCCGGAATCGCTCCAGGAACTCTCGCTGGCACGAAAGCTCGTCAAATTTTCCGACGCCGTTCAACTCGCGACGAATACGCTTCGGCCCCATTTTCTCAGTCTTTATCTCTACGAGCTCGCGGGTGAATACAGTGCGTTCTACGCCGCCGACAAGGTGATCGTCGAAGATCCGGCCATCCGCGCCCGCCGGTTGTTGCTCTGCCACCGCACGCTCATTTTCCTCGAAACGGGGCTCCATTTGCTGGGATTACGCACGCTGGAGCGCATGTAACAGTGGTCGTCTTATCAATAATCCGTTAAGGCACGCGGTTACCCCGCTAACCTGCCCTCCGACACCTACTTCGCACTTGCCGCACCGCGCGCGCGCGGCAACATCACTCTCCGATGGCCAACCTAGAAATCTACGTCCGCGGGGCGAGTGACACGGAAGCACGCGGCCCTTTCACGATGGAACAGCTGGTTTCGCTCGTTGAAGCCGGTCAAGTCAGCACCGAAACATATTTCTACGATTCCGTGACGGAACAGTGGCTCCTGATCAGCAGCAGTGCGCAAATGAAAGCATTGCTCTGGCCCGAGAAAAAGAAAATGGGCTTCAAGCAGAAGGAGTTCAAGGTCGTCAACGAGGATAAGCCCAACAGCGAGTCCCCGATCACGGTCCAACAATTTCTCGCGGCCGCCGAAGGAAAGACCGAGGACACGAAGGACAAGCAGGACAAGAGCATCATGATGATGAACGCGTCTATTTGGGGCACGCGGTCTGCGGCGCTCATCTGTCTGCTCAGCGCAGCGGCGCTCATCCTTCCGGGCATCGACGCCATCATGGCCGGGGATTGGGCGAAAATGGTGCAGAAGCCCCTGATTTTTCTTGGCGCCGTGGACGTTTTCATCGGCCTGTTGCTGCTGTTGGGCGTAATTACCATTTATCCGTTCATACGCTTCCGCGCGGTATTCGGGCTGGGCTTGATGGGTTTTCTTTTCATGACGCAGGGGCAGGTCACGGCAATGATCGCAGTGGCCGCCGGCTCGGTGGGTTTATACTTCTGCACGATTTTCCTGAGTTATATTCCCCTCGCGGTAGCCGCGTTGGTCGGCATTGGCGGCATGGTTATGCTGGCGACGCTGCCTTATTCCTGAGTCGCCGCTAACTGATCGGATCTCCCATGGCCCAGCCTCCTCTCCTCCCAAGGCTTCGCCGCCTTTGGTCGCATGAGATCTGGGCCGCCGGTCTTCAGCGTGATCGCAGCGTGAAAGGCCGGGGCTTGGCGCTGTTGCGCATCGCCTCAATCACGCTGTCCGGTTTGCAGGAACTCAAGGTCGCTCCGCGCGCGGCAGCCCTCAGTTACAGTTCGCTCCTCGGGCTGGGTCCGCTGATCACAATTGTCGTGCTCATTTCCGGTTTCGCGCTCGGCGATCGCGACCCGGCGCTCGTCGCCAACGGCGTGAACAATGTCATCAGTTTCATCGCCCCGCAGGTGGCGCAATATCAGCGCGCTGTCTCCGCCGCGGACGCCCAAAATCCGACGAAAACGCCCGAGCTTCGCGCGGCGCC
>JAYVMJ010000187.1:0-3658 GCA_043759025.1 Verrucomicrobiota bacterium
CCACGGGGAGATTTTGGTCCGTGTCAGCCGGGTAAAGGGATGCACATAAAGCGCGGCCTCCTGCGCGCTGAAATAGTGGGGGAAATCGATTTGGATCGATTCGTTGCGGCGCTCGTTTTTGCAGCCGACGAGATGTCGCACCACATCGGAATTCGGTCGACCGGCGGGATTGCGCGCGGCGAGGATGGTGCGGGCTTCGGCCGGTGTAATTTGCGCCGGAGGCCACGGCGTTTCGCCGACGAAGGCGAGCTCCTGATTTTCTGAAAGCGAACTGGGCAACCAAGCGGGCACAGGTCAGTCGTTGAACCTCATTCGAGGATTGGTTTTCAGGAACTCGGCGATTGCGGAGGCGAAGGTCTCGCCGAATTCTGCCCGTTTCTTTTCGCCCACGCCGGTGATCCCGTCGAGATCGGCGACCCTGACGGGATAGTTTCGCGCCATCTGGCGGAGGGTGGTATCGCCAAAAATAATGTAAGCCGGGACACTGCGTTCGTCGGCGAGGCGTTTGCGCAGTTCGCGCAAGCGGGAAAATAGAATTTCGTCGCACTCCACGTCGCCTTCGCGGCGGGCGGCGCGCTTCGCCTTGGGGAGCGCGAGAGGTTTTGTCAGTGTGATCGGCTTGCGCGCGGTCAATACGGCCAGTCCTTCGGCGGTGAGTTCCAAGACGGGAAATTCACCTTCGGCCTGAGCAACGAAACCGAGGCGCATCAATTCGCGCCCCACGGCGGCCCACGCGGGACGGGCGAGTTCGCGTCCGATGCCGTAGGTGGTGAGTCGTTGATGATCCCATCGGGCGATTTTCTCGGTGTCTGCGCCCGTGAGTACTTCGATGATGTGATTGAGACCAACCCCGAACCGGCCCGTCTGGCGGATGCGGTAGATGCACGACAGGAATTTCTGGGCGACGATCGTGCCGTCGTAGGTTTCGCGGGGCTCAAGGCAGTTGTCGCAGGCGCCGCAATTATCGGAGGGAAAGGTCTCGCCGAAATAATCCAGCAATTCGCCGCGGCGGCAGCCCGCGCTTTCGGCGTAATGCATGATTTGCCGGAGTTGGGCGCGGGCGACGTTCTTTTCGTGTTCGTCGGTGATCTCCTCAATGAAGTGGGTTTGTTTTGCCGCGTCGCCACCGCTGAAAAGCAGCAGACAGTCGCCCGGCAAGCCGTCGCGCCCGGCGCGGCCCGTCTCCTGATAATAGCCTTCGATATTTTTGGGCAGATCGTGGTGGATGACCCAGCGAACGTTGGGTTTGTTGATGCCCATGCCGAACGCGATGGTGGCGCAGATGATTTTCACGTCGTCGCGAAGAAACGCCTCCTGGTTGCGGCTGCGCTCCTCGGCGTCGAGGCCGGCGTGATACGGGCGGGCGGAAAATCCGCGACCGGCCAAGGCCTCGGCGGTGCGCTCGGTAGTGGCGCGGCTCGCGCAATAAATGATGCCGCTTTCCTCTTCGCGCTTCCGGACGAAATCGATGATCTGCTTGAGCGGCTGGTCCTTGGCGAGGACGCGATAGGTGAGGTTGGGCCGGTTGAAGCTGGCCACGAAGACGGCGGGATCGCGCAGCTGAAGCTGTTGAACGATGTCGGCGCGAACTCTTTCGGTGGCAGTCGCGGTGAGCGCCATGACCGGGACGTCCGGCAGAAGCGTGCGAAGACGGGCGATCTGGCGGTATTCCGGTCGGAAATCATGGCCCCATTCGGAAACGCAGTGGGCCTCGTCGATGGCGAGCGCAGTTACTTTCCACGAGACTAGGTTTTCCTTCCACCCGTCGAGCATCAAACGCTCGGGCGCGACGTAGAGCAGCCGCCATTCGCCACGATGCAGGCCGCGCAGACGCGAGCGGGCCTCGTCGGCGCCGACGCTCGAATTGAGATAAGTCGCGGCCACGCCTGCAGCCTGAAGCTGGTCAACCTGATCCTTCATCAACGCGATGAGAGGAGAAACGACGACGGTCAACCCGTCGCGATGGAGGGCGGGAAGTTGAAAGCAAAGCGACTTTCCGCCACCGGTGGGCAGGAGAGCGAAGACGTCGCGTCCGGCGAGCGCGGTGTCGATGATTTCGCGCTGGAGTGGCCGGAAGGCGTTATAGCCGAAGGTGGTCTTGAGGGTGAGTTGCAGGTCGTCCACGAGAATAAAACGTGAGTGTTGCGGCCCGCAGCTGTAGGTGAATCAGAAAATTAAAAAAAAGGAAGACGAAGCGTGCGGTTAAGGTTTCAGACCGAGCCAGTGAGCGAGGGAATGGACGGCGCCCTTTACCTGGTGGCCGCGTCGCACGGAACGGGAAACGATCTTTAGCCGGCCAAGGCTGCGGTGCGCTTTGGGGTCAACGTGGCCGACGATTTCTGTGCCGGCGAGGATGGGCAGGGCGTAGTAGCCACGAACGCGTTTCGCTGGCGGCGTATAAGCCTCCCACGTGTAGTCAAAATCCCACAGCGCGGACGTCACGCGGCGGTCGTAAATCAGAGGGTCGAGCGGGGCGAGGAGCCGGACGGTCGCAGGCCCATCATGAGTGGGTCCGACACAATCGAACAGACGTACGTCTTCCCGGAGGCAATGGAGCAGCGGGCATCCTTCGATCTTTACGGCTTGAACGAGATCCTCGACGAGCGAGAGTTCCTTCTTTTTCAACAAAACCAAGCGCCGTTGCCGGAGCGTGGTGAGGGTGAGCCAGCGGTTGGTCTCGCTCGCTGGTGGCGGCTTGGCGGCGAGGACGCCCGGCGGTAACACGCGCGGAGGAAGATCGTAGAGCCGATGGTTGTCTGAGGTGCGGCCGGCGATGAGAAGGTCGCCGTGAAAAAAGAGCTTTTGCATGGTGGATTTCACCAGGCGCATGGTACCCCATACTTTTCGGGACGAGTGCCGGTTATCCTCGAAATGGGTGGAGCGAAGCGGGCCGCGCGCGGTGATTTCGCGCAAAACGTGCTTCGCCAGTTCGCGTTCGCTGGGTGTGAGTCGCCCCGACCATGCGCCGGTTTGGCGGCTACGAGCGGCGTTGGCCGCCAACAAGTGCGGCCACGCGTGGAGCGGAAAAGCCACGAGGATTCCCGTCGAGGGAAGATGGTGTTCGAAGGCGGTGCGCTCGGTGGCGGTGAGGAGCGGGTGGTCGCCGTGCAAATGACGCATCAGATCACCTTCGCAATAGTCCACCACGCGGTTGCGAAGAATCAAATCGTGCATGCGCCCGGTGATATTGATCGGGTCAATCTGGATATAAGCGTGATGGTCGATGGCGGCGGCCACAGTGGTTGCGGGCGACTCCAGCAACAACGCGCGGAGCATGAAACGCCGGGCGGTGGCCGGAGAAACTTCGATTGCTGCGGGCATGGGATTCAAAACAGGAAACAGTGGGTCCCTGCTCCGACCAATCGCAACCAAATGCAGCGGGAGAGTTCGGGATGCGGTCAAAGTTAATTGCGGTTGCTCACGCCAAGTGCTTGCCGCGAGCGTAAAATTCCGCTTGGTTGTTTTTGTGAGAATCGTAATCGTCGAGGATCACGCGATGTTTCGCGAAGTGCTCCGCAAGGTTTGTGCGCGGGATTTGCGGCACGAGGTGGTGGGCGAGGCTTCCGATGGCCAGGGCGCGGTTCAACTTGTGCGGGATTCGGCGCCTGACATGGTCTTGCTCGATTTGCATCTGCCGAAGCTCGATGGTTTCGGAGTA
>JAYVMJ010000188.1:0-8155 GCA_043759025.1 Verrucomicrobiota bacterium
AGGACAAAAAGATAAAGCAACGGCTGCGCGAGGCCCATGACCAGACGCGCGCGGTCGAGCCAGAACCGTTTCAGGTCGATGACGAGGACGGCATAAATCCCGCGGATCATGCTTCACCTCCGCGGCCCGGGGGCCGTCGTCCAGCGCCGGGAGCGCCATCGGGTTTGTCTCCGCCGAAACCGCGCCCGGTGAGTTTAAGAAATACATCCTCCAAGCTCGGTTCGTGGACCGAGACGCGCCGTACTTTTACCGGCAGGTTGCGCAATAATTCCGGCAGGATTGCGGCTGGGTCGGCGTGGATGATCATCAACTCGCTGGCGGTTTTCTCCGGAGTGAATCCATGTTCGTTTAACCAGAGGCGGGCTTTGGCGTCGTCTTCCGTTTTCAAGTTGACCACGCCGCCGCCGACCTGGGTCTTGAGTTCGCGCGGAGTGCCGAGCGCTACGATTCGACCCGCATCGATCAGGGCGATGCGGTTTGCGACCTCCGCTTCCTCCATATAGTGTGTGGTGAAGAACACGGTGCGACCCGCCGCGGTCAGAGTGGAAACCTGCGTCCAGAACGCACGGCGGGCGTCGACATCAAGGCCCAGTGTGGCTTCATCCAGAAATAAAATGCGGGGATTGCACACGAGGGCGCGGGCGAGTTCCAGCTTTCGTCTTTGTCCACCCGAGAGTGTTTTGGCCGGACGGTCCGCGACGTCGACGATGCCAAGATCGGCGAGGATTTCCGCCGCGCGCTTTTTGGCAGCGGAAGAAGAGAGGCCATAGAATAAACCCATCAGCAGAAGATTGTCGCGACCGGTCAAACGCTGTTCGATGGCGGGTTCCTGGAATACAATCCCCATCGCGCGCCGGACGGCATCGCGTTCGGTCACCACGTCGAGCCCGAGAACCTTGGCACCACCTTCGCTCGGGGCGCGAAGCGTGGCGAGAATGGAAAAAAGCGTGGTCTTGCCCGCGCCATTCGGACCGAGCAGCGCGAACATTTCTCCGGGCTGCACCGTGAGATCGATGCCTCGCAGCGCCTCCACCTTGTCATACCGTTTGATCAAGCCGCGCACCTCGACAGCGGGCAAGTTCTTCGAATCGGCTACGGGCGAAGCGGAATTCACGAGGAAAAAAAGAACGACGCCCTCAATGGAGGCAATAGCATTTCTGTGAGGGCGCGAAGCCAACGTCCAAATCAAGGGTCCGGATTTTTTTGGCACCCGCGAGTGTCCTGATTGCAGCGCCGTTTTATTCCTTGCGCGCACGGCTTTTGCCGCGGCGGGTTCCGCCATACAGTCCGACCGATTGACGGTAGGCAACCGGGGGTTGCCCGAAAGCGACGCAAAAGGCGCGGCTGAAACTATAGATGGAGTTAAAGCCGCATTGATCGGCGATTTCTGAAACGCGATTGGGTGTGAGCCGCAATAGTCCACGTGCGCGCTCCAGGCGAAGCCGGCGCAAGTGTTTGCCAAGACTCACGCCGCATGAGGCTCGGAATCGCGCGCGAAGATGGCTCTGGCTGATGCCCAATGTCGCGGCGATTTCCTTGATGCCGAGCGGTTGGTTGTTTTGGTGCGCCAGTTGATTCACGTGCATGACCATCCCGGGAGCGGCGGTTGGAGCGGGTTTCCGGCGGCGTGCGGGTTCCTGACGGCGTAAGCGCGCGAGGAGCAATGCCAGAAGCAATGCCGGCAGTTCTGACATTCGGCCTTCCTTTTGATAGGCGGCAATCAGTTCGGTTGCCAATGTCCGTGCTTCCGCGGTGAACACAAAGGGCCGGTATTGCAATGGCTGCAGCGATTCGGCATCCGCCAAATCGAAGGTGATGAAAATCCAGAGCAAATCCTTCTGGCCGGCATCAATGTAATGGTGAAATTGAAACGGAAACACGAGGAGGCCTTCACCCGCACCCACGCGAACAACGCGATCGTCAACGCAGACCGAAACCGCGGCATGGAGCGCGATGATGAGCACGAACCGGTGATGCAGGGCGCGTCCGCGGCGCGGACGATTGAGTTCGGCGGCCGACTGTCGCTGAAAACAGACAATATTGTCCGGCAACGTGAGCGGGCCGGGACGCCGGCCGAGCAGTTGGTGCGGCGGGTGGGGCAGATCGTCCGCCAAGGTTTCAAGGGTGCGATTTGGAGCGAGTAGCATAATTGGTAAAAACATCGTCGTTTCTGCTATTTATTATCGGGCGCACGAGCTCTATTATGCCGGCGTATTCTTTTGCTTTCGCGATGAACCCCCTGACTCCCTTAACCCGCTCGAGTTATGAACATGTGCCGCTGGCGGTTTTTGCCAGCAGCGCGGTGGCCTCCCGGGCCGTCGCGGCGGAGGTGGCCCGACTGATTTGCGAGCGTCAACGTGACCAGCGCAAGGTGGTGCTCGGCCTCGCCACCGGCTCGACGCCGATCGCGTTTTACGCGGAGCTGGTCCGGTTGCACCGCGAGGAAGGCCTCAGCTTTTCGAATGTGATCACGTTCAACCTCGACGAGTACTACCCGCTGTCGCTGGAGCACGCGCAAAGCTACCGGCGTTTCATGCAGACTCATCTTTTCGATCATTTGGATCTGCCGCCGGATCGGACGAACCTGCCTTCGGGTGGCGTGGCGCAAGCGGAGATCGACGCGCATTGCCGGGCGTACGAAGAACGCATCCGCGAGGCGGGCGGGATCGATTTCCAAATCCTCGGAATTGGGCGGACTGGACACATCGGGTTCAACGAGCCGGGGAGTCCGCAACATTCGCGCACCCGGCTCGTCACGCTGGATCCGCTGACGCGGCGGGACGCGGCGGGCGATTTTGGCGGCGAGGAACACACGCCGCGGTACGCGATCACGATGGGCGTGCGCACGATCATGGAGGCGCGCCGCGTCGTGCTCATGGCGTGGGGCCGGCACAAGGCGGCGGTCGTTCGCACCGCGATTGAAGGCGATGTATCACCGCAGGTGACCGCGAGCTTTTTGCAGGAACACGACAACGCTTTGTTCGTGATGGATGAGGTCGCCGCGGGGGCCCTGACGCGCTATCGCACGCCGTGGCTGCTCGGTCCGCTCGAGGATCAGGGGCTCAGTTGGGACGAATCCACGACCCGTCGCGCGATTCTCTGGCTTTCGCGGAAGCGAAAGAAAGCCATCCTCAAGCTGACGGATGACGATTACAACGAGGCCGGTTTGCAGGATCTGCTGCGCGTGCATGGGTCCGCCCACGAAACCAATCGCGCAGGGTTTTATCAATTGCAGCATACCATCACGGGATGGCCGGGCGGACGCGATCCGCGCCGGACGCAACCCGGTGACGCCCCGGCGCGACCGTTGCGTGCTTCGTCAGCCGGTATTTTTCCCAAGCGGGTATTGGTCTTATCGCCGCATCCCGACGACGATGTCATTTCCATGGGCGGTACGCTCTGTCGGCTGGTCGAGCACGGCCACGAGGTGCACATTGCCTATCAAGTCTCCGGCGCGAACGCCGTCTCGGACGAAACGCTGTGGCGAAAATTGCTGTTCGCGCGCGACACGATGCCGGCCGGCGGCGCGGGCACGGCTCAACTGGACGAATGGTGCCGCGCATACGAGGCAACGGGCGCATTGCCGGCAACCCTGGAACTGCGTCGGTGGAAGGGCCTGATCCGGCGCCATGAGGCGACGGCCGCCGCGAGAGTGTGCGGCGTGGCGCCGACACAACTTCATTTCCTCGATCTACCCTTTTACGACGCGCCCAACGCCAAAGGACGCAAGTTGGGCCAGGCGGATGTCGACGGCATGTTTGCCCTTTTGGCCAGGGTTCAACCGCATTTGATTTACGCGGCGGGCGATCTCGACGACCCGCACGGCACGCATCGGGTTTGTTTGCATGCACTGCAGGCGGCGCTGACGCGAGGCGCGAAAGAGCCGTGGTTTGGCGAGACTGAGCTGTGGCTTTATCGCGGCGCTTGGGCCGAGTGGGAAGTTGACGAGATTGCTCTCGCTGTTCCGCTCAGTCCGCAGGAAGTGCTGCGTCGTCGCCGGGCGATTTTCTGCCACGAAACGCAGAAAGATCAGGCGCTTTTCCTAGGCGATGACCGGCGCGAGTTTTGGCAGCGAACCGAGGACCGCAGTCACCGACTGGCCGAATCGTATAACGCACTTGGATTGGCGGAGTATGAGGCCATTGAAGCTTTCAAGCGGTACACTCCCGCGGATTTTATTTGTTATGTTCAACTCTAACTCCCGTCGATCAGGCTTTGCGTTTATTTTGATCCTTGGCTTGCTGGCCGGTGCAGCCGTGAATGCTTCGATCGAGCCTACTTCCCCGATGACTATGATGCCAGTACCCGCGGCCTTTCAATTTGGCGCGGGTCGTTTGATCATCGATCCATCGTTCACGATTTCGATTCATGGTCAGGACGATGCCCGTTTGCGCAACGGGCTTGGCCGCATGTTGCGACGGATCGAAGAGCGTACGGGAATAACTTTCCCGCGTACGTCCACCGCCCAGTATGTCGTGTCCGAAGACGCCGTGGGTGCGTCACTCTCCATCGAATGCGCGGCTCCCGGCTCAGCGGCGCCGGTGTTGGGCGACGACGAATCGTACACGCTCGACGTCAGCTCGACGCGCGCGGTCTTGCGGGCGCCGACCGTGATCGGGGCGCTGCGTGGTTTCGAAACGTGGCTGCAATTACTCCAATCCGATGCCAAGGGCTGGTTTGTGCCGGCGGTGACAGTGCAGGATCAGCCGCGATTCCCGTGGCGGGGATTGATGATCGACGTGGCTCGTCACTGGCAGCCGATGGACGTCATTAAACGAAATCTCGATGGCATGGCGCTCGTGAAACTGAACGTGCTCCATTTGCATCTGACCGAAGATCAAGGTTTCCGGATTGAGAGCAAAAAGTTTCCCCGATTGCAGCAGCTCGGCTCCGACGGGCATTTTTTTACCCAGGACGAAATGCGCGAGATTATCGCTTATGCCGCAGACCGCGGTATTCGGGTGGTGCCGGAGTTCGATATTCCCGGGCATAGCACCAGTTGGGTCACGGCCTATCCGGAACTGGCGAGCGCGCCGGGACCTTATTCGATCGAACGCAAATGGGGCGTGTTCGATCCGGTGCTCGATCCGGCCAATCCCAAGGTTTACGAGTTGTTGGACGGCTTTCTTGGGGAAATGGCCGCCTTGTTTCCGGATGCTTACATTCACATCGGCGGTGACGAGAACAACGGCAAGCAATGGAATGCGAATCCGAAAATCCAGGCGTTCATTCGTGAGCATGGCCTGAAGGACAACGCAGGGTTGCACGCCTATTTCAACGGGCGGGTTCACGCGATCCTGGCGAAATATGGCAAGCGTCTCATCGGATGGGACGAAATATTACATCCTGATCTTCCCGCCGGGAGCGTGGTGCAATCCTGGCGCGGGGCGAAGGGCATCGACGCTGCGACGAAGCAATCGTTTCCCGTGATTCTTTCCAACGGCTACTACATCGATCTTTGCCGGCCCACTTGGGAACACTATCTCAATGATCCCGCGCCACTGGACGCGAAACTCACGGATGCGCAGCGCCGGCTGGTGCTCGGCGGCGAAGCGACCATGTGGTCGGAATGGGTGACGCCCGAAACGATTGACTCGCGAATTTGGCCGCGCACGGCCGCGATCGCGGAACGACTGTGGTCGCCCGCCACGGTCCGCGATGTGCCGGAGATGTATCGCCGTCTTGCGATCGTCAGCCAGCGACTGGAAGAAAGCGGTTTGCGCCACGAAAGCTACCTTGCGCCTGCGCTTCGCCGATTGGCGGGGGAGGGGGCGTCGTCCGCTGACCTTCAGGCGTTGCGGACGCTGGTTGATTCGGTTGAGCCGGTGAAAGAGTATCAGCGGGCGCAGCAGCAACCCGATGCAAATCAATTTACGCCGCTTACTGGTGTCGTGGATTGCGCGCGTCCGGACAGCGCGTTGAACCGGGCATTTGCGCGGGAGGTCGATGCAATTATCATGAGTCAGACGATACCTGTGGGCGCGATCGCGGCGGCTCATGAAACCTTCGCCTCGTGGAACGCGGCCGCGAATGAGCTCAGGCACGGACTGCTGACTCGTTCGCCGCGGCTGCATGAAGTGGAACCGGCGATTGTCGCGCTGATGACGGCGGCCGAAGTCGGGCAGAAAGGACTGGAGGTTTTGGCCTCCGGAAAGGCGCCGGCCGCGGATTGGTTAAAGAACCAGCTCTCAATTCTCGATCAGGCGGCGCAACCTCACGGGGCGGTGGAGTTGCCGGAAATCGTGTCATTGAAGCGGCTGATTGTCGTCGCGGCTGAGCGGCGGAACCGCGGAAGGTTAAGCGACGACGACTGGGGTCAGCACGTTGAGCAACTCGCCAATGCGCCAAAATCGAGGGCGCCCCAACCCTGAGCATTTGTTTTCGACTCAAAACCCCAATCCATCGCCCTTATGTCTGTTGCGATTTTTTCCGCTGATGCCCCCTCATTAGCGACCAATCCCAAAGCCGGGTACAACCGACTGCTGCTCTTCGTCGCCGGTCTCGGCGGTCTGTTGTACGGGATCGACGTTGGGATTATTGCGGGAGCGTATCCGTACATGGAAGCGACCTCCGGATTTAATGCCGGACAGCTTTCCTTCGTCGTGGCGGCGGTCTTGTTGGGCAGTGCGATTTCCACCCTGTTCGCCGGCATGCTGGCGGATTGGCTGGGGCGGAAGCGCATGATGACGCTCAGCGGCGTATTTTTTGTCATCAGCATTCCGATGATCGCGTTGTCGCACGGTTATGGTTCACTGGTGGTCGGGCGGTTGTTGCAAGGCGTCAGCGGTGGCCTCGTCGGGGTCGTCATTCCGCTTTATCTCGCGGAGTGTCTGGACGCTAAAAGTCGCGGCAAGGGAACCGGAGTATTTCAATGGATGCTGGTGCTCGGCTTTGTGATCGCGGCGATCATCGCGCTTTACTTCAGTTATCGCGTCGCGGATGTCGAAAAATTGGGCGATGCCGCGCGGTTGCGGGCGTTCAAGGACACAGCATGGCGGAGCATCTTCTGGGTCTCACTTCCGCCGGGAATTTTATTTGTCATCGGCGGCTTGCTCGTCGCGGAATCACCACGCTGGCTTTTTCTCCGGGGGCGCAAGGACGCGACGCGAGCGGCGTTGCTCCGGTCGCGGGATGAGCCACAGGCGGAAAAAGAGCTGCGGGAAATGGAAACCATCGCGGCGGAGGAGAAAACGAAATCAATGGCGGGCGGGGCTCCCCGTGAGTCGCTGTGGAGTCGGCGCTACGTGATGCCATTCGTCCTTGCCTGCGTCATTCTCGCCTGCACTCAGGCCACGGGGATCAATTCCATCATCGGGTTTAACGCCAATATCTTCATCCAAAGCGGTCTTTCCGACGTTCAGGCTCACTACGGGAATTTGATTTTTACCCTCGTGAATTTTCTGATGACGATGGTGGCGGTCATGTTGGTTGACCGGAAGGGAAGGAAATTCCTGCTCACGCTCGGCACGGCCGGCATCATTGCTTCTCTCGTCGTGGTCGGACTGCTTTTTTACCGCACGGAGAGGCTGCGGGTGGACACGCGGTCGGCGGTGCAGGCGCTGGTCGGACCGGACCAGTCGGCCAAAATCATTTTCAATGCGGAGTCGGCGCGCGCCTTGCTCGCCTCGTCCGGGGAAGCGGGTCAGAACATCGCGAGCCATCCGCTGACCTTGAGCGTGATTTATTCCTACGGCGGATTTCGGGCGACGACGGCCATTGCGCGCTCGGACGATGCGGCCGCGACTCCGCTGGAAATTTCCCGTGAGGCGACATTGCCCGCCAATGCGGTAAGCGCTTTTTTCTCCAATCCGTTCGCGAGCCTGAAGGAGGCGCGGACGGCTCCGTTAAAAATCGAAAATGCCATTATCACTCCGGTTCCATCGACCAGCAACGGCTGGCTCACGGCATTCTTTACGTTTTGTTTCATGGCTTTTTTTGCCGTTGGTCCGGGCGTGTGCGTGTGGCTGGCGTTGTCCGAGCTGATGCCGACGCGCATCCGCTCAAACGGCATGAGCATCGCGCTCACGCTCAACCAGGCGGTGTCCACCACGATTGCCGCGGTCTTTTTGCCGACCGTCGGCAAATACGGTTATTCCACGATGTTTTTCGTCTTCGCCGGATGCACCATGGTTTATTTTATCACCGCGGCGTTTTT